>CAMRAP010000006.1 GCA_947039985.1 uncultured Odoribacter sp. | reverse complement strand
CTTTAATCTCTAAAATAACACTCTCTATTTGAGATGGGAATACATTCACACCACGTATAATCAACATATCATCACTACGCCCCATGATCCTGCTCATTCTTACATTTGTACGTCCACAAGCGCAAACCTCATCAGTCAAAGAACATAGATCCTTTGTTCGATAACGTAACAAAGGAATCCCCTCTTTTGTTATCGTGGTAAAAACTAATTCACCTTGCTCACCATAGGCTAAAGGCTCTAAAGTTGTAGGATCAACAATTTCAGGTAAAAAGTGATCTTCCATAATATGCGAACCATTCTTTACTTCACACTCATGCGAAACTCCAGGTCCCATAATTTCACTCAATCCATAAATATTATAAGCATCAATTCCTAATTTTGCCTCAATCTCCTTACGCATATTTTCACTCCAAGGCTCTGCTCCAAAAATCCCTATCCTCAATTTAAAATCGCTAATAGAAAATCTTGAACTTTTTATCGTTTCCGCTAAATAAAGTGCATACGAAGGTGTACATGCTATTGCTGTTGCACTAAAATCTTTCAGTAATCGTATCTGCTTTTTAGTATTACCAGTAGACATTGGAATAGCTGTTGCACCTAAATTCTCAACCCCATAATGCATCCCTAAACCTCCCGTAAATAGTCCATACCCATAAGAAACAGAAAATATATCCGAATGATTCGTTCCATAAGCAGCCAAACATCTGGCAATCATTTCTGACCAAATAGAAATATCCTTTCGCGTATATCCTACGACTGTCGGTAAACCTGTCGTTCCAGACGATGCATGTAGTCGAACTATTTGAGACATCGGAACGGCAAACATGCCAAAAGGATAATTATCACGTAAATCTTGCTTCGTAGTAAAAGGCAACTTCACAAGATCATCTACCGTGTTTATATCATCAGGCGTTATGCCTAACTCCTGCATTTTATTTCTATAAAAAGGAGTGTTGTGATACACTCTATGCACAATTTTTCGCAAACGCTCGCCTTGTAGCTCTCGCATTTGCTCTCTACTCATACACTCTTTTGTCTTATTCCAAATCATTTTTTTATCTTTAATGTGCTTCTGAAAATAATCTTAATCTTTCGTCCAATATATCGAACATCTCATCCGTCATCCGTGAAGTACAAGCTCGTACCCCCTCACGTTCACTACCAGTTGTAGACAGAGAGATTGAACTAATACCATAATGAGCAAATTCACTCACCAGCTCACCGCAATTCATCTCTTTGTATCCTATGGTAAAGAAAAAGCCATCCCCTATTTCACGATCAATGTCTTTATCATAAACCACATGAAATCCATACTTATGAAAAATAGCTTTCATCTTTTCGGCTCTAATACCATACTCTTTTGTACTATCAACAAAATTATAGTTTCCATCACAACTGGCTTTAAACATCGCAGCCAATCCCAATTGAACAGAATGAGTAACACCAGAGGTAATCATATACATCACAGCATTGGTAAAAGTGATTCCAAAATGACCAGCATTTGAATAGTGACTTGCCAAACCTGCATAGGTGCGATTATATAATTTATCACTAACACAAGCAACAGCCACTCGCTGACCAGCATAGCTATAAATCTTTGAACCCGATATAAACAGTATATAGTTGTCAGTGTAACGAGCAATAGTAGGAACATAGGGAGCAACAAATGGCTGACTATAATCCGCTCTGAAATCCATTCCAAAATAGGCTAAATCTTCCAAGATGATAGCATCATGCTTTGTTGCCATCTCTCCCAAAATAGACAACTCCTCTTCTGTAAATGTAATCCATGTTGGATTATTAGGCGAAGAGTAGACTATCGCTGCAATATTTCCTTCGCTTAACAGTTGCTCTAATTTCTCTTTTAACTTTTCGCCACGATACTCAAATACATCAAAAGATTTGTATTTAATCCCCAACATCACAAGCTGTGCCTTCTGTATAGGAAAACCCGGATCGATAAATAAAATCGTATCGCGTTTTTTATTCAATTGGCTACATATCAAAAATGAACCAAACGAACCACTGACAGAACCCGTTGTAGGTAAACACGACAGAGGAGCCATATCAATATTTAAAAATGCCTTTACAAAACGAGCCGATTGCTCTTTCAATTCAAGGACGCCTTCAGCCGCTGGATATTTAGAGGCAACTCCCTGATCTAGTGCTATCTTTTCTGCCTCCATACCTATTTTACAAGGCTCAAGACCAGGTACACCTTGATCCATGCGAATAAAAGGGATACCCGTTTTTGCCTCTAAAGTAGAAGCTAACATCAACATCTGTCCTATAGTAGCACGAGCTAGACTTGCAATTTTCAGCTCTTCCATTACAGAAGCGACTAATTCACGACTAAAAATTTCATTCATACGCTTATTTTTTAAGCTGCTCTTTTACCGATTCAGCACCGACTCTAAAAGCATTTATATTCATCTCTACCACCTTTTCACCCTTACGCTCAAATATTCGTCGAATACCTTCTTCAAGTTCTTTCTGGTTCAGTTCTAAGATATTAGATGCAGCACCCAAAAGAACAATATTAGCAGCACGTGCCGCTCCAGCATCTTTGGCTATCTGCTCTACATCTAAACTCAATAGATGTGGCATTTTTTCTAACTCCTTCGCAATAACCACTTCATCAGGGTAATTTGGAATATTAACAAATGGTTTTGAGGAGGTCACGATCCATCCTCCTGACTTTAAAAAAGGGATATAGCGTAAAGCCTCCATAGGCTCAAGCGAAATAATCACATCTGCTCCCCCTAAAGGAATTAAATCTGAATCTATTTTTGTTGAACTGATGCGTAGATTGGTCTGTACATCTCCCCCACGTTGGCTCATTCCATGAACCTCTGCTTGTTTTATTTCGAGACCTTCACCACGAATAGCTTCGCCGATCACTGCTGCAATGGAGAGAATTCCTTGTCCTCCCACGCCTGATAATATTATATCACACTTCATATACTTCTATTTTTAATGACACCTTCATTCAAGGCATTGGGATTTTTATTGTTTCTTTGGACGTTTCACAGTCTGAATACACTCTCTACGAGGAATAATGACAGATACTCCGTTATAATCAATCTCTTCTCTTAATATCGCTTCAATCTCTTCCATGTTTTTAGGCAATGGAATAACAACACGCACATGATTAGGCTCAACTCCCAAACCTTCACAAATAGCTTCAAAGCGATTTGTTCCAGCAGAATCTTGACCTCCTGTCATGGCAGTAGTTAAATTATCAGAAAGGATTAATGTCATTTTACTTTTAGAATTTACGGCATCCAAAAGACCAGTCATTCCAGAGTGTGTAAAAGTCGAATCGCCAATCACAGCAATAGCAGGATGATGACCTCCATCAGCAGCACCTTTAGCCATCGTGATAGATGCACCCATATCGATACAGGTATCTATCGCATTAAATGGTGGTAAAGCTCCCAATGTATAACAACCGATATCGCTAAATACTTTTGCATTGTCGTACTCTTTAATCACTTTATTCAAAGCAATATAAACATCACGATGTCCACAACCAGCACACATAGCAGGTGGACGTGGAACAATAACCTCACTCTTCTCAAAAACTTGCGCAATCTTCAGACCCAAAGCAAGCTTAACATTATCGGGATTTAACTCTCCCACGCGTGGAAGTTTTCCATTTAATCGTCCATCAATGTTTTTATCATCCAGAACGCCCCGCAACTGTTCTTCTATAAATGGCTGTCCATCCTCTAAAACCAATACTCTTTCACACTCCTGCATCAAACGACTAAGCATCTGTTTGGGCAAAGGGTATTGAGAGATTTTTACAGCAGAATAAGGCAATCCATCTGGATAGTTCTCATTCAAATAGTTCCAAGCAATTCCTGATGCTATAATTCCCAATGAACGATCACCACCTTCATGATAGTGATTAAAAGATGTTTCTTCTGATAATTGTACCAACTTGGGTTGCTGTTCGATCACTTCATTATACCTACGACGAGCAGTCATTGGCAACAACACCCAACGTCTAGGATCATCCGTTGGCTTCATCTCATTTTGGGGACGAACAGCAGCTAAGCGAACAACAGCACGACTATGCGCCATTCGAGTGGTTATTCTCAAAAGTATGGGCGTTCTTAAAGATTCTGACAAATCAAAAGCATAACTCATCATATCATAGGCCTCTTGTTGAGAAGAGGGTTCTAACATTGGAATAAGTGCAAACTTACCATAAAAACGGGAATCCTGCTCATTCTGTGATGAATGCATAGATGGATCATCTGCAGCAAGCACTACTACTCCACCGTTAATTCCAGAAATAGCGGAATTCATAAAAGCATCTGCAGCAACATTCATTCCTACATGCTTCATGCACACTAAGGCACGCTTACCGATATACGACATTCCTAATGCAGCCTCCATGGCTGTTTTTTCATTCACACACCAGTCACTATATACACTTGTAGCCTCTTTCGAATGTTGGATATACTCCGTAATCTCTGTTGATGGCGTACCAGGATAAGCATATACACCTGATATACCAGCATGTATTGCTCCTAATGCTATGGCTTCGTCACCTAATAATAAAAGTTTTTCCTCTAAGTTCATATCTTTAATGTAAAATTATCTGCATCATTTAAAGCTGGGAATTTATCTCTAAATTCATTCAAAGCTTTTATATCTATCTCAAAACTAACAACTCCCTCTTCCTTATCAGGAACTTGTCCGATTGTACCTCCTAAAAAGTCAACAGCAGCAGTCCCACCCGAATATTCACAAGTAGGATCACAACCCACAATATTCACGCCACACGCATAAGCTTGATTTTCAAGCGCACGGGCACGCAACAAAGTATCCCAAACAAAACGTCGTGGAGTTGGCCAATTAGCCACACAAACCATCGCATCATAATCGCCTCTATTACGACTCCAGACAGGAAATCTTAAATCATAACACACCTGCAATAGAATGCGTACACCACCGACTTCAACAATCACCCTCTCCTGCCCCGCCTCATAGCTTTTGTCTTCACCAGCAAATGAAAAAAGATGACGTTTGTTATACTCAACATACGATCCGTCCGATTTTACGACATAAAAACGATTGTAATACTTGCCATTTTCTTGTACGGAGACACTCCCACCAATGGCAACACCCCGCTCGATAGCCATTTTTTTTAACCAAGTCAAAGTCTCCTCTCCACTTTCAGCACAATCTTTTGGCGACATGCAGAAACCAGTTGTAAACATTTCAGCAAAAAAATAAATATCCGAACCAGCATGTTTATCCAACAACTGTTCTGCAATGCTCCTATTATGCATGGAATCTAACCATTTAATAGAAGTCTGTACTAGAGATACTTTCATAAATTCATAGATAAATTCAAGCTACTAAATTAGTAATTAATCAATAGATCTACAACAATATGTTAAATAAATATTTTATAACACCTAAAAGAAGAGAGCGATCAATCCTATTATTTCTACCAGAAATCAACTAAAACGTTTGTAATTTATTAAAAAAAAGCATAGTTTTGCTACCTATTCGGTTTTATGCGAAATAAATCAATTTTATAAATCAATAATCAAATTAATTATGTTTAAACAACACCCTAAAGGTTTACTAGGTGCTGCTTTATCCAACATGGGAGAGCGTTTTGGCTTTTACACTATGATGGCTATTTTAGTGCTTTTTTTACAAACAAAATTCAATCTATCCGAAGAAAGTGCTGGATGGATTTATGGTATTTTTTACTTTTCAATTTACATGCTTGCTTTGGCTGGCGGTATCATTGCAGACAAGACTAAAAAGTATAAAACAACTATTTTGGCTGGTATCATTTTAATGACATTAGGTTATGTATTATTAGCTATTCCTTCAGGAACACCTGTTCCTAAAGAGAACTACACACTGATGCTAACATTAACTTGTGCTGCATTAGGTGTAATTGCACTTGGAAATGGTCTTTTCAAAGGTAACCTTCAAGCTCTTGTTGGTCAAATGTATGACAACAAGAAATATAGCAATATGCGTGACTCTGGTTTCACCCTATTCTATATGTTTATTAATATTGGTGCTATCTTTGCTCCAGTTGTAGCTGTTGCAATCCGCAATGGATGGATTCAAAGTAAAGGTTATGCTTATGACCAACTTCTTCCTGACGTTTGTAATAAATTTGTGGCTAGCGGTGGAACAGAGCAAGTGGCAAAACTATCTGAATTAGCATCAAAAGTAGGATATACTGGAAGCGATTTAATGGCTTTTGCTAATGAGTATCTAAACATATTCACTACGGGTTTCAATTATGCATTTGCTGCTGCAATTGGTGCAATGCTAATTTCATTAGCGATTTATATTGCCAACAAAAGTAAGTTCCCAGATCCATCTAAAAAAGAAATAGCAACAAATGATGACGATGCTCCTGCTATTGAAATGAGTCTAAAAGAGATCAAACAACGTATGTCTGCTTTATTTGCTGTATTCGGTGTTGTTATCTTTTTCTGGTTCTCATTCCACCAAAATGGTTTAACACTAACTTTCTTTGCAAAAGATTATACAGATTTATCAGGTATCAATATCGACTTAGGCTTTACACGACTTGTTGGAGCTGAATTATTTCAATCGATCAACCCATTCTTCGTAGTATTCTTAGCACCAGTTGTTTTAGCTATATTTGGCTGGTTACGTGCAAAAGGTTTAGAACCTTCAACTCCTAAGAAAATTGGTATCGGTATGGGTATTGCAGCTTTAGGATTTGTCTTTATGGCAGCAGGTTCAATGGGACTACCATCAAACGCAGCTATAGAAGCTGGAGCTGATTATGTACCTAATGTCACCCCTTGGTTGCTTGTAGGAACCTATTTTATTCTTACAGTCGCAGAGCTATTTATCTCTCCACTTGGTATGTCATTTGTTTCAAAAGTTGCTCCTCCAAAATACCAAGGTATCATGCAAGGTCTATGGTTAGGCGCTACAGCTATTGGTAATTTATTAGTTGCATTTGGAGCATTCTTCTACACCAATATGTCTATTTCAGGAACCTGGATAGTGTTTGTAGTGGCTTGTTGCATCTCTATGTTAACCATGTTTGTTATGTTAAAATGGTTAGAACGTGTAACGAAGTAACATTTTTTCATTAAATACGTATAAGAAGAGGTTGTCTATAGCAGCCTCTTTTTTTTATGAAAAGTTTGCTAGGCTAATTGATAGACTTCTTTTGTTTTCTTTTGGAAAAAGGAAATACTTTTGTTCGGCTAATTTAAACAGATATATAAAAAAACGATGGAAATAAGCAGCAAGTTATCAGAAAAAGCCTTAGTTGACTACAAGATCGTTTGTAGAGCAATAGATGGAGACAGAAAAGCATATGAAGAGCTTTTTAAAAAGTATAAAGATTCCGTATTCTTCATGGTCTTGAAAATTGCAAAAAACCAAACAGATGCCGAAGATTTAATGCTTGAGGCATTTGAAAAGGCTTTTCATAATTTGAAATATTATTCTCCTCAATTTGCTTTTAGTACTTGGTTATTTAAAATTGCATCAAATAACACCATTGATCATATTCGGAAGAAGAAAGCGATAACAGTTTCATTGGATATAGAACATGCTAATCCAGATGATTATAGCTACATCAATAGCATTGCTGCCGATGTACGCACCCCTGTCGAGGAAGCCATTCGACAACAGCGGGCTTTTTTTATACGCGAGAAAGTGGTACTCTTGAAAGATAGATACAGACAACTGATTGAATTGCGCTATTTTGAAGAATTGTCTTATGAAGAAATTGCAGAATCCTTATCGCTCCCTCTAGGAACCGTTAAAGCTCAATTGTTCCGCGCGCGCGAATTACTTTCAAACATTTTGCAACATTCAGAATCTATTTGATTTTACAGTTACTGACTAGAAGAGAGATCTGGGTGTATTCAATATTGTTTCCACTCTTTGCATTCCAATAGATAGAATGCACCTCTTTTATTCATCAGCTTAATAGATGAATCATTGGGTTCAATTATTTTACGCAATTCACTGATATATCGGTGAAGTTCTGCGTGTGTTTTTTTGATACCCCATGTTGCCATCGACAACTCTTCAGGTGATACAAAATCATTGATATGCAAGCATAGTTGTCGCAAGATTCTAGATTCTATTCGTTTCAATTGAATCTCTTTACCATTGATAGTTAAAATACAGTTTCGAATGTTGTAAGATGTAATTTCTGAAAGCTTATACTCCATGTGGAAATTTTCATCACAACGATAAGCTTGCTTAACGGCATTTTTCAACATAACCACCAGTTCAGGTATACTTTTATCTTTACCTACATGATGGTAAACGCCACATTTCATAGTCTCCATAACAACTGATGGTTCAATCAGTGCACTGTACACAATGACTGGAAACAAAGGAGATTCTTTGTTGATATAACGAATTATTTCAATCCCTTGCACGCTATCACGTAGATCCAAATCAACCATCACAATATCAGGACAAAAATCACGAAAAAGAGACTTGAATACTATTTCATTAGCAGCAATTTCTATCTCAAAACCTTCTTTTTCAAGCTGAGCTTTAATTAATTGAGCAAAATCAAAGTCATCCTCAATGTATAATATTTTTATTTTGCACATCTCTTCTTTAGTCTTGCTCATTTCTTTTGGTATATGTGTATTTTAAACCTTACCTTATTATTTGTTTTGCAAAATTAGCAAAATGAGACGAACAATGAATTAAAGAACAATTAAAGTTTTACGAAATATACATAATAAAAATCAACCGATCCCCTAAAGGACCAGTCGACAACTAAAATCAAACTACCCACTTTACCTTTACTATTTCTTCTCATCGTATCCCGCTACTCTTTTTCAGGTAAAACATCTTCAAATATTTATCACCTATCACTTGGTAGTTTGAGGTTTGTATATTCTCTTGTACGGTATCTTATCGCAATCTGTTTTAAAAGTTCTATTAAATAATAACAAAATAACAACTTTGAGTGATGTCAATATAAGCTCTCTAGCAGTTTTAGTAAAATAATAGAAAAAATATGCCTCCTTTCAGCTGAAATCGAATCTTTTCAATTACATTTGTAAACGTTTTTGGTTTGATACGTTTGTATCATTCAAGGGAATCCGATGAAATTTCGGAGCTATACCCGTAGCTGTAGTCCTCGTTCAAAAGCTATACATTTAAGTCACTGTTGTTTAAACAATGGGAAGGCGTATAGTTGAGGTAGCCAGAAGACCTACCATAAACATTTCACGTTTAATGCTTCGGTGTAAAGCATGGCGAGAGGCTGTTTATGATTAGCGTATCATCTCATCAACTTCCCCTTTCCAGTTTATCCTTGAAGTATTGATTTATTGTTTAATAATTAATACTTAATCTTATGTTGAAAAACAAAATCAATGCCCTTTTGTTGGCAAGTATAATGACAATATTCGCTGCCTGTAGCGATGAAGATCCTAAACCAGAACCACCGGTTGTAAACCCTAATCCACCAGTTGATACTATTGTACCACCACCGGTCGACACCATTATACCACCACCGATTGATCCTATTTATCCCGTTGATTTCAAGTTTCTTACTTTGAATGGTTCAGGCAGGAATGGTGAAGTACCTTCCGTCTCTTATTTCAAACAAGACACCATTATATTGGATTATTTTAAGGAAGCAAACGGTGAACACATTGGGAATAAACCTCTTCGTACAACACAAATCGAAGACAAACTATATATCGTTCAAAGCTGGAACAATAGTAATGTTGAAATAGTAGATCCCAATAGCTTTAAAAGATTACGTAAAGTAGGATTCAATGATCTCATGGCTTAAGACTTAGAATATCTTGGAGGTGATTCTGCTGTTGTTATTGGTCAAGAGGAGGATAATAAAAAAATGAATTTTACGGTCTGTAATTTAAAAACAGACGAATTCGTCCAACGTTCTTTTAATACTGGTTTTTCCCTTTCACGAGCACTAAGAATTGGAAATAAACTTCTAGTTGGTGGGACTCAGCTCTCCACTTATCCTGTAAAAGATTCAAAACTGGCTATTTTCGATATCGACAATATGTCTAATAATAACATGCGTATCATTAGTGAAAAAATGAATTTATTTAATTCAAATTCTGATTTTATAGTTGATAAAAATGGGAAAGTCTGGTTTGTTGCTAACAATGATTACAATCTAATTTGTTTCTGTATTGATCCTGAAACGGAGACAATTATACAAGAAATCCCATTGCCTGTAACGATGTCCACGATGAAAGACCTTTCATACACATTAGACAATACAGGGTCGACACTATACATTAGAAGTCATAAGGCTTTTTACTCCATGAATGTTGATGCCCCAGGTGAACTAGATGAACCTGATTATGAATACATGGAAAAAACGAATGTCAATTTAATTGATTTAAAAATGACAAAAGAGGGCACCCTTCTTGTTATCGATCAAATTCAATCAACGCAATTCAAAGGAAGCAAAGTGCTTGAGTTTAAAACATCAACAACTGGTGATTGGAAAATTATAAAGGAGTACGAATTACCTAAAACTTCTGCAATCTCTATATATGTTGCGAAATATGAAAAGTAAAATACAATATTTAGGAGTGCTCTTTATGGCACTCCTAATCTCTTGTTCAGACTATGCGAATGAGGATACAGATAGCGCAGTGCCTGATGGAGATGTTCTACCGTCAGACACAAGTGATGTAAGTGATAGGCTGCGTGCGATCATCGTAAATGAAGGGCATTTTGGCTATGGAACAGCATCCTTAACCAGTCTATCCACCCAAGGAGAAGTGATTCATGATCGGTTTCGCAAAGTGAATGATCGCCCAATGGGAGATGTTGCACAGTCGCTAACGAAGATTGAAAATCGTTACTATGTACCTCTAAACAACTCTAAAAAAATTGAGGTGTTTGATCCTAAAACATATGAATCCATTGAAACTATGTCGATTGATGAGGATGTTATTCCAATGTATATACAGCACCTTGGTGGAGACTCTATTGCACTGACAGATCAAAGTATGAGAGGACAATTAATGATTGTAGATATCAATCATGGAAAGGAACGCCCTATTGTCCGCCGATCTATTCATCTTGGTCATCGTTCATTTCAGATGTGTATAAAAAATGACAAATTATGGGTGGGTGGAGATCAATTACTTGTCTTTGACCTTGCTACACTTACAAAATCTGGAATGAGATCTGTAAAAAACAGCTCTGGAGGAATACTCCGAACCATTGATTTCTCCAAAATTGTGGAGGATAAAAATGGGATATTGTGGGCATTAACTCCTAGCACACTTTATTCCATCGATCCGAAAACTGAACGTACTATAGATGAAATCAATCTTTCACACATTGGGCTAAATGATTGGGTGTCCTGTATCGACATTTCCCCCAACAAAGGAACACTCTATGTCAATGCGGCACGTAAAGTATACACCATTGATGTTGATAATCCTGAAAAACCATCAAAACCGATAATCAATCCCACTAGAGATGATAGACGTACAGTCTACAATATGAGTGTTTCAAAAGAAAATACAGTGTTCTTTTGTGAGGTGTTGTATGGATCTATTTCTCGTGCACGCATTTATGAATATAGTCCAGAGAGTGGCGAAGAGATTAGTCAATTTAAGGCTGGTATTTTCCCACACTTTATCCATTTTGAATAAAAAAAATGCCTTATAAAGCACTTACATCAATCCTATTCTTTCTCCTTTTAGCTACTTGTGTCGTTTCAGCACAAAGCCAAAAGGAGGAGGAGATCATCCAGTTAGAGGAAGCCACTGTTGCAGGTCAAAAGCAAGAATCACAAGCGGGTATTGGCTCAAAAACAACTCGCATCTCAAAAGCAGAGTTAAAACGGAACGCTACACGCAGTTTATCTGAACTGTTGCTTGAAACCACTCCCATACAGATCAAAAGTATGGGACAAGGAGCCATGGCAACCGCTTCTTTTCGGGGAACAGCCGCTTCACACACTCAAGTGTTGTGGAATGGTATATCCATCAACCCTCCCCAATTGGGAAGTTTCGATTTTTCGCAAGTGCCTATCTATTTCGTGGATGACATTGCCCTCTATCATGGAGGAAGTGCCCAAAAAGGGGGAAGTGGTTCTTTAGGTGGAACCGTTAATTTTACGACAGATCATTTATCTGTCACAAAGCCTTACGTATCTATTATTAGTGAATATGCTTCAAATAACACCTTCACCGAGGCGCTGAATCTACGAATATCTAAAGGGGGATTCACCTCATCTACACGTGCCTATTATCAGCAATCAGACAACGATTATCGCTATCTGAATAAAGTGTATAGCAAAGATCCTTTTATGGAAAGGCGCAAAGATGCAGACTATAAACAGGCTGGATTGATGCAAGAGTTTTATTATGAATCAACGAAGGGCGATAAATTATCATTAATTGGCTGGTGGCAATACGATGATCGTTCACTACCACAATCCATTATCGTGAATGCAACAGCCTCGGAACAGAGTCAAAGCTCAAATATTCGCACCATGGCAAGCTATGAATCTATGCGGAATGCGCATCATTGGAAAATCACTGGAGCCTATTTAGATGGTACACTCGACTATCAACGGCAATTTGGTGAGATGGATAAAACGGAAAATCACAACCTAAATCGTTCATGGGTGACACAAGCCAATTATAGTTATACCGGAATAAATCGGCTAAACTTAGCGGCCAACTTTAATTATCGCTACGACTACATCAAATCGAATAGTGTAGAAGATGGCAAACAGTCGCGCAACACCTTCTCTTCTCAATTTACAGCACAGTATAAAGTATCCAATCGATTGGATTTTGAGGGACAAACAACATTGGAAACAATAGGTGACGACCCATCGATTATCTACAATATATCAGGTAGATACAGAGCCATTGATGAGTATTTGACGCTAAAAGCATCCAATAGCTACAACCACCGCAACCCCACCCTCAACGATTTGTATTGGGCACCTGGAGGAAATCCAGATTTGCAGGCAGAACGGGGATATTCTTGGGATATAACCGCCATGAGTGAACCTCAATTTTGGGGTATCTACCTGCTACTTGAAGCGACTTATTACCACATGGACATTAAAGATTGGATCATGTGGATTCCCAAGGGGAATGGCTATATCTGGGAACCTGTTAATTTCAGCAACGTCATCTCTCAAGGGATGGAGGCAAATGCCACTATCCGCTTTAGTACAAATAACACACGCCATATCATTACAGGAAACTATGGATATGCCTATTCTGTTGACAATAGTAGCAGAGGCGATAACACGAAAGGAAAACAACTCCCCTACATTCCTCGCAACAGGTGGAATGCTGGATATAAATTGTGGGTAATGGATAAAATATGGGGAAACTATAATGCCTCATTTACCGATGTTCGCTATACTTCGGCTGACGAATCATACGAAACCAACGCATATACGATACATCACATTGAGATAGGCTACGATTTTAAGCTGAGTAATACCGTTAAAAGCAGTTTATCCCTTAAAGTGGAGAATCTCTTTGACACTTACTACGAAAGTACACAGTATTATCCGATGCCTTTCCGTATGTTTTTTGGACGCCTTAGTTTTACAATCAATTAGTAAAATACGTCCCTTATCTCAGACCATTTTATGGCCCAAACAAGATAGCTTCCTCGTTTTAGAAAATCCCCTCCGAACATCAGAGGGAATAAGGATGAATTCTTTTACATGTTTTTACTATCTTTGCAGCTAGATTATTTATAAAAACAAAGGGTGAAAAAAGGTCTTATTTATGCTATTATAGCCTCTTCATTGTGGGCGATTGTCAATCCATTTATTAAAATAGGATTGAGTTTTGATATACCTCCAATGAGTTTTGCAGGTATACGTTTTACACTGGTTGGTGTGATCCTTTTTACCTATAGTTGGCACAAGGGGATGTTTAGGGAGATATTAGATAATCTAAGATTGTTTCTTCTGTTGATATTTATCAATATCTTTTTGGGATACAGTCTCTTCTATTTTGGAGTCGATTTAGTGAGTAGTGCAATCTCATCAATAGTCATGGGATTGACCCCTTTGGTTAATGTCCTCTTGGCACACCTACTTGCGAATAACGACAAATTAAATAGATATAAAATCATTAGTCTTATTGTCAGTTTACTGGGGCTATTCCTTATTATTGGCATGGGAAGCAACGGACAAGCATTAGACTGGATGGGTATTACTGGTATTTTAACCCTGCTGGCCTGCATCTGTTTTCAAGGGTATTCTGGAATACTAGTCTCAGAGCATAAAGTAAAACTTAATCCCGCATTTTTAAACGCTGTCCAGATGTTTTTTGGTGGTCTGTTACTATATGCTGTGGGCGTTGGAACAGAGGGATATCACAGTTTTATTGGCAAACCGTCGATGTTCTACATCTGCCTTGCTGTATTGGTTATAGTCTCTGTATTTGGTTTTAGCCTCTGGTTTGCGGCACTGCAAGAGAAAGAGGCTAAAGTTAGTGATCTCAATATGTGTCGCTTAATAAACCCTATCTTAGGTGCTATTTTAAGCTGGGTGATGATTGACGAAGAGCACCCGACATTCAGCACTGTGGCAGGAATGATTATCATTGTCAGTTCTTTGATTATATACTTTAAAGGGGCTGATATAATGCAACGAATTAGAAGTAAAAGATAGTTCTACTTCTTTTTGTCCCCTACTTGGGGGAAAAGATATTTCATCCTTTTGAGATATGAATAAGAATATCTACATTTGCATGAATGATATAGAACCACGAACTTATAGTTTACACATCATGGCTATTATAAAGAAAATAAAAGGACACACCCCTAAATGGGGAAAGAATTGTTTTATCGCTGACAATGCA
Organism: uncultured Odoribacter sp.; assembly: GCA_947039985.1. Taxonomy (GTDB): domain Bacteria; phylum Bacteroidota; class Bacteroidia; order Bacteroidales; family Marinifilaceae; genus Odoribacter. Next base: position 5,293 of record CAMRAP010000006.1, on the reverse strand, counting down.
GCTATCATTGGAGAGGTTGAAATCGGTGACGATTGTAGCATCTGGTTTGGTGCAGTACTACGGGGAGATGTTCATTACATCCGTATAGGCAACAAAGTTAATATACAGGACAATGCAACCATACACGCAACCTACCAAACCTGTCCTACAAACATAGGAAACAATGTATCCATAGCACATAACGCTGTTGTTCACGGATGTACCATTAAAGACAATGTGCTGATTGGTATGGGAGCAATTGTATTGGATAATGCTATTATTGAGAGCAATACCATTGTTGCAGCAGGAAGTGTTGTAACCAAAGGTACCATTGTTGAATCGGGATGGATATACGGAGGTATTCCCGCAAAAAAGATAAAACAGTTAGGCGAAGATTTATTAAAAAATGAGGTAGAAAGGATTGTCAACTCCTACTCCATGTATGCTAGCTGGTACACCGATGACGAAGAAACTTCAAAATAACAAATTTATGAGTACAATTATATCCCCTTCTATGCTATCAGCAGATTTCCTAAACTTAGGAGATGATGTTAAAATGGTGAATAAAAGCCAAGCTGATTGGATACACTTAGACATTATGGATGGTACATTTGTACCCAATTTATCCTATGGACTACCGATTGTTGAGCACATCAAAAAGCTGGCTACAAAAACCTTAGATGTACACTTGATGATTGTACAACCCGAAAAATATATAGAAGCTTTTCACAAAGCGGGTGCAGATATTCTGACCGTGCATATAGAGGCTACGACACATTTACATCGCTGTATTCAGCAAATTAAGGCATTGGGGATGAAAGCGGGAGTGGCACTAAATCCACAGACCCCCATCAATCAGCTAGAAGATATCATTCAAGATATTGACCTTGTATTAATTATGAGTGTCAACCCTGGATTTGGTGGACAATCATTTATTACACATGCGGTTGAGAAAGTCAGAAAACTAAAACAATTGATAGAGCAAACGCATAGCGACTGTTTGATAGAAGTGGATGGAGGCGTAAACCTTGAAACAGGACAGTTATTAGTGGAAGCGGGAGCAGATGCACTTGTGGCAGGTAGTTTTGTTTTTAATTCACAAAATCCTCCGTCAACCATTGAAAAGCTATCTCGTTTATCCTCCACAAGCACTGTATCTACTGAAACCGATTAAACAAAAAGCATGTCAGAAAACATTATAAAAATGACGGGTGGTGTAGTTCGTCAACAAAAAAACACCATCCTAAAGAATATCAATCTTGAAATTAAACAAGGTGAATTCATCTATCTAATCGGAAAAGTAGGAAGTGGAAAAAGTTCTTTCCTAAAAACACTTTATGCAGAACTACCCTTAGAGTATGGAAATGCAGAGGTGGCTGGCTTTCAACTCAAGAAGCTTAAAAAATCGCAAATCCCCCTACTAAGACGAAAGTGTGGGATTGTATTTCAGGATTTCAAACTTCTGATTGACAGAAATGTGCATAGTAATCTTGAATTTGTACTCCGTGCCACTGGCTGGAGAAGCAAAAAAGCGATTGAAGAACGCATTGTGAATGTATTGACGAAAGTCGATATGCTCCATAAAAAAACAAAAATGCCTCACCAATTATCTGGTGGAGAGCAACAACGTATCGTTTTAGCACGAGCCTTATTAAATGTTCCACCTTTGATTATTGCGGATGAGCCTACTGGGAATATTGATCCAGAGACATCATATCGCCTAATTGAGCTTTTAAAAGATATTTGCGATACAGGAAAAACAGTTATTATTGCCACTCACCAATATGACCTTATCAAAAAATATCCAGGACGTATCCTTTGTTGCGAAAATGGAGAAATAGTAGACAAAACATCCCCATTAGCTTGTGATTGTTCGGATACTAAAGGCGAGACTGAGGGTGATTTGGCAGCTCAAGTTGAAGCTCCTCAACTAGAGGAAATAAAACTAAATACAGAAGAAATTTTTGTACAAGAAATCACGAATGCTGAAGAACTAGAGGAACTGGATGAGCTTGAAGAAGTTAAAGTTGTGGAGGCACCAGAGGTAATTAAAGAACCTGAAGTAGTTAAAGAAGTAGAAGAGCTTAAAAAAGTTGAGGAAGTCAAAGTAGTAGAGGCAATTAAAGCACCAGAGGAAACAAGGACTCCTGTAAAAGAAAACACCCCAATAGAAGAGGAATACAACAGAATTCCATTGAGTGGAAAATTGGAGATTCCAGAGATCACAACCTTTGATTACGAAGAAAAACCTTTACCCAAAATAAGCAGAGAGGAAAAGCCAAAACCAGTGGAAGAGGTGAAAGAGATCGAAGAAGCAAAAAAGAACACTTCGCCTATCATGGACTTAGACTTGATGGACTAAGAAGATGAAAATAAAGTATATCTTGGTGGCAATCCTAACTTGTATCATTTGGGGTACAGCCTTTGCCTTTGCTAAAATCGGATTTGAATACGTGGAACCGATGCGCCTTTCGGGGATGCGTTTTACATTGGCAGGGATTTTACTCTGGCCAGTAATTTATGTTCAAAAGATAAAGATCAGTAGTTTTATAAAACACTGGCGTTTTATGTTACTCTTTGCCTTTCTGCAAACTTTTATGCAATATGGGATGTTCTTTATGGGACTGGACAAAGTGCCCGGAGCAACGGCAGCGATTATAATCGGTGCAGGTCCCCTATTTGTTGCAATCATGGCCCATTTTCTCTTGGCTAACGACAGAATGACACTACGAAAGATTTTTGCCATAGTGATAGGATTAGCTGGTGTAGTATTTATCTCTCTAACCAAAGGAGAGATGATGAGTAGTGGCTATTCTTTCTACATTGGTATTCTTTTATTAGTGGTTAGTAATATTATTGGTGGATTTACAAACATCATGGTAGTCAAGCACAAAAGTAATATTTCGCCAGTAGCACTAACCTCTTTTGCTAATTTCACAGGAGGACTAATGCTATTTATCGTTTCCCTTTTTATCGAAGGCGAGAAAGGCTTAGGCTATCCCGTTGAATTTTGGGCAGCACTAATATGGCTGGCAATCATTCCTGCATCCTGCTTTTCGATGTGGTACACCCTCCTACAAAAACCTGGTGTAAAGGTTTCTGAACTGAATATGTGGAAATTTGTCATTCCAATTGTTGGCTGTGTATTAAGCTGGCTACTTTTGCCCAATGAATATCCAGATAAATCCTCTTTAATTGGGATTATTACAATCACAATAGCCCTACTTATATTTCAACTACCCATAAAAAAAGCACATGAAGATAAAAGGTAATATAGTTGATATCTTGTCAAAACACACTTACGGTGCAGAATTGACAATCACTGACCGTATTATAACTAAAATCGAAGCGACCCATTGTATGGAAGATTGCTACATGGTGCCCGGTTTTATTGATGCCCATATACACATAGAGAGTAGTATGGCCACCCCTTCTGCTTTTGCAGAGATGGCTGTACAACATGGCACGATTGGAGTGGTTGCCGACCCACATGAAATAGCAAATATCGTGGGGGTGGACGGTATTGATTATATGATTAACGACAATAAGGAGAACCCTTTTTACACTTGGTTTGGACTCCCTTCATCCGTACCAGCAACGCCATTTGAGACTTCTGGTGCGATCATTAGTGCCGAGCAAACAGCCGACTTAATGAAGCGGGATGACATCCACTTTTTGGCGGAGATGATGAATGTAGGTGGTGTAATAAATGCCGACAAAGAGTGTACAGATAAAATCAACGCTTCAAAAAAGGTCGAAAAACCCATTGATGGGCACTACCCTTGCGGTTTAGGTGACAGCCTTAGCCAATATATTAATTGTGGTATATCCACAGACCACGAAGCATGTACGCTGGAAGAGGGACGTGAAAGAGCTGAAAAAGGCATGTACGTTCAAATCAGAGAAGGCAGTGCTGGACGAAATTACGAGGCACTCCACCCCTTGATTAGCGAACACCCTGAATTTACCATGTTTTGCTCGGATGATATACACCCAAACACAATATATCAACGCCATATCAATGGTGCAATAAAACGTTCAATTGCACTTGGCTATAATATTTATGACATACTAAGAACCGCCTCTCTCAATCCGGCGAAACATTATAATATACCTATTGGTATGTTGCAAGTGGGAGATTCGGCTGATTTTGTCACAGTAGACAATCTAAACGATTTTAACATCCAATCCACCTATATAAAAGGAGATTGTGTCTACGATGGCACAACGAGCTTTATCAAAAGAGGCAAACCAGCCAACATCAACAACTTCAAACGTACTCCTATCACGGATAATGATCTAAGTGTGGAGCAAAAAGAGGAAAAAATCAGAGTGATCTGCTGTACAGATGGGCAATTAATCACACAAGAGGAGTTGCACACCCCTAAGATCATCAATGGATGTGTTGCGTCTGATGTAGATCAAGATATCCTTAAATTAGTGGTGGTCAATAGATACGGAAATACGCCCCCATCCATTGGCTTTTTTAAAGGTTCAGGACTGAAGAAAGGAGCCGTTGCACAAAGTATTATGCACGACAGTCACAATATTATTGCCATAGGCGTATCGGATAAAGACATTTTAAAGGCAATTAATCAAGTAATTCACCACAAAGGAGGTTTTGTTGCTTGCCATAAAGAACAGATGAAAACACTTGCATTGCCTATTGCTGGCATTATGAGCCCTCTATCTGTGGCGGAGATTAGCAAAACATATGTAGAGATTGAAACGTATATTTTAGAATTAGGATCAAGCTTAAACTCGCTTCAGATGACTCTCTCATTTATGGGACTACTGGTTATTCCATCGATAAAATTGAGTGACAAGGGATTGTTTGACGGTGATCGTTTCTCACTTATAGAGCTATTTGTTTAATCCCTTTACTCAAAACAAGAAATGATGACAACAGAATTTAGAACAGAAGAGAAGCAAGCCATATTTTCAGGTGGCTGTTTTTGGGGAGTCGAGCATTTGATGCAACAGCAAGCTGGTGTTCTGAGTGTTGTTTCTGGTTACATTGGCGGAGCACTAAAAGATCCAAGCTATGAACAAATTTGTACCAAAACAACGGGTCACGCCGAAGCGGTTCAAATAACATACAATCCCTTGATTTCAGACTATGAGACTCTACTAAAACTTTTTTTTGAGATACATGATCCAACCCAAGCAGATGGTCAAGGTCCTGACCTCGGTCCACAGTATCGTTCTGAAATATTCTACACAACGGAGAGACAAGCAGAAATAGCAAGAAAAGTGATCGAAGAGAGATCGGAAGAGCACACGTCTGAACTCCAGTCACTCCGGAGAATCTCGT
>CAMRAP010000005.1 GCA_947039985.1 uncultured Odoribacter sp. | reverse complement strand
AATCAGCGTAATAATACGAATATTGATGTATTCAAATTTTTGTCATGTACTTAGATAGATTTTACATTTTTTTTAAATATATAGTCTTTGGGTTTGGAGTGTTGTAACTTTATCTGTCAAAAACACTTGTTCGTAAAAGATTATAATGTTTTATACGTATCGAAAATAAATTGTATATTATCACTACATTTGAAGAATATTTGCGAGCATCGTATAAATTACAAAATCCAATCGTAGCAACGATTGTGAATTTACAACACTTAATAAAATTTGAAATGAAAACATTCAAAGCATTCCGAACAGAAGAGATAAACCAATATTTTGTGAACACAATACAAGAGATAGATAAATCAACATTAGAGTCTGGTGAAGTTATTATTGAAGTGGCTTATTCTGGGATTAATTATAAGGATTATTTGTCTAGTAGAGGTAATAAAGGAGTAACACGTAATTATCCTCACACGCCAGGTGTTGATGTTTCGGGACGTATTGTATCAGACAAAACGAATTCCTTTCATCCAGGTGATGAGGTGATTGTAATGGGCTATGATTTGGGAATGAATCGTGATGGCGGTTTTGCTGAATATATTTCAGTACCAGCATCATGGGTGCTACGCAAGCCAGAGAGATTTTCATTACAACAGACCATGCAGATTGGAACCAGTGGTTTTACAGCAGCATTAGGCATAAAAAAAATGTTGCAATCGGGATTAAAGCCGGCAGATGGAGCAATTGTTGTTTCGGGAGCAACTGGAGGTGTTGGGATATGGGCTGTTCAAATGCTTTCTAAATTGGGGTTTGAAGTGTGGGCGGTAACTGGTAAAACAGGAGTAATACCAATGCTTGAGTCATTAGGAGCAAAACAGATATTGAATCGAGATGAAATTATGGCTCCCATTGAAAAACCACTACTTCGTCCCCGTTGGGCTGGTGCATTTGATACTGTAGGCGGTGAAACTCTATCATCCTTATTGAAGCAGACATCAAAATCGGGCTCGGTGGCAACTTGTGGAAATGTTGGTGGAATCGCATTGTCTATAACGGTACTTCCATTTATTCTGAATGGTATAAATTTATTAGGAATTAATGCTGCTGACACTCTTATGAGTGTTCGTGAAGAGGTTTGGGCGTTATTGGAAGAGATAGCAGAACCTTTGCAAGTATCTAAATTTGGTAAAGAAATTACGCTTGAGCAAATTGGCGATGCATTAGATCAGGTGGGGAAAAGTGGGCATATTGGTCGCTTTACTATTAAAGTGAAATAAATTGATGTTTTTGATCGAATGAAGAAGTTTGTATTATTTGCCATAGCAGTTGTATTTAATCACATGGCTTTTTCCCAAATATCCCTTGTGAAAAAAGAGATAGAGAAAGTTATTGATCACAAAAAGGCTACGGTAGGTGTTGCTTTGTATGATTTCACCAATGGTGAAACATTAAATATCAATGGAGAAAAACGCTTCCCCATGCAAAGTGTGTTTAAATTCCATGTTGCTTTGGCTGTGTTGAATGAGGTTGATCATAAAAAGTTCGAGCTAAATCAAAATATGATTATGCCAAGAGCCGATCTCCATCCTAACACCTGGAGTCCCATTCGAGAGAAATACCCCGAAGGAGATGTTCAGCTTACTTTGTCTGAGATTATAAAATATAATGTTTCGCAGAGTGATAACAATGCTTGTGATTTATTATTAAAAATGTTGGGTGGAGCTTCGACTGTCAATACGTATATTCATAACAAAGGTATTTCAGATGTCAATATTGAAAAGAACGAACAAGAGTTGAATATGTCTTGGGATGCTATGTTTATTAATTGGACAACGCCAAAATCGCTTATTGAACTTCTGAAATTGTTTCATAATCAAAAGTTACTTGATGCAGAGACTCATTCTTTTCTTTGGCAAGCGATGCTTGAAACATCGACAGGTTCAATAAAAGACAAACTACCCCAAGATGCTGTTGTTGCTCATAAAACAGGTGCGTCAGGTTTCAATGAAAAAGGTGTATCTGCTGCAACGAATGATGTGGGAATTATGGTATTACCTGATGGACGACATATAGCTTTTGCCATTTTTATTACAGATTCAAACGAAACAGCAGAGACAAATTATTCAATAATAGCTGAGATTGCAAATTTAGTCTATAATTCTGTGAGAGATTAATATCCTGTGTGGATTTACATTTTCACAAGAGAAGTGTTGTTGATAAAAATGTTTGTGAATGTGCTTTAAATAGGGGGCAAGTCAATGTGATTAATGCTGTGATCTTGCAAATGGTATCAATTTTATTTAGTCTATGTCTAAATAGCATAATCAAAACAAAATTGTAATCTCAAGATTGCAATTTTTCTATTAGTCTTCTATCTTTGTATTGCAAAAACAGTAAAATGAATAGATTAATATCCACATATAAATCCTTACTTAAAGAACGTACTTCGCACATACGTAGAGGTTTGATGGATAAAATCAATCGTGAAAGTCGTTTGATTGCTGTAAAAGGAAGTCGAGGAGTAGGGAAAACCAATTTTTTATTGGATTATTGTAAGGAATTTCATCCCAATGAAAGTTCATGTCTATATGTAAACATGAATAATCTATTTATTGCTAGCGATGGACTATTTCACTTTGTTGAATATTTTTACAAGCTAGGAGGTAAAGTTCTATTGCTTGATCAAGTGCATAAATATCCTCACTGGGATGAAGAGTTGTGTAAATGCTATGACACTTTTTCTGATTTGCAGATTATTTTCACCTCTTCATCTATTGTTCGAATAAAATCGAATCCTTATTTACAAGGAATTGTTGATGTATATAATCTGAATGGACTATCTTTTCGTGAATTTTTGGAGTTGGAGACAGGGGAGAAATTTCCAGTCTACTCTTTTCAAGAGATTATAGAAAATCATCAGGAAATTGTTGAGAATATATTAAAGAAGGTGAGGCCTTTAGCACATTTTGAAAATTATTTGGAATATGGCTATTACCCCATCTATTTAGCGCAAAAATCGCATGTCGATTATCTATTGAAAAATATAAATTTGACATTAGAATTTGATATTCCTTATATAAGCCAGATTGAGCTAAAGTATTTAGTCAAATTAAAGCAACTGCTTTATAGCGTTGCAATCGATAAGAATACAAATATAAATATCAGCAAATTAAGTGCTACGATAGGGGTGTCGAGGGCAACGGTATTGAACTATCTGAACTATTTGCAGGATGCTCGTATGATCAATTTATTGTATGATATGGATGGCAATGGAAAAAAACCGAAGAAATTGTACATTCATAATCCAAATTTGTTGAATGCAGTCTGCCTAGATGAGGTTGATCCAGCTGTTTTGCGAAAAATATTTTTTCTGATTCATCTGTGTCCTGTGAGTAGCATATACTATACTGAATCTGCTGATTTTTATGTAGACGAGAGGTATCAGATAGCTGTCTGTAAAAAAGGAAAAAGTAATAAATCAAATACTTCTGTGATCATGATGGAAGATATGATTGAAAGAGGAGAGGGAAATGTAATTCCATTGTGGTTAGCTGGATTTACCTATTAAAGAGTTGAAATTGAAAGTAATTAGAATAATAAATGTAATCTTAGCAATGATAGCTGTATCACAGTAAGAATGTTAAGCTTGCGAAGTAATTTAAATATTTAATAAACAATGGCAAAAGAGAAAAAATTTATCACTTGTGATGGAAATGCTGCTGCTGCGCATATTGCATATATGTTCAGTGAAGTGTCGTGTATTTATCCTATCACTCCGTCCTCACCAATGGCTGAGAATGTAGACGAATGGGCTGCAAAAGGAAGAAAGAACATGTTCGGTGAAACGGTTCGTTTGGTTGAATTGCAGTCTGAGGCAGGTGCTGCTGGATCTGTTCATGGTGCTTTACAAGCAGGTGCTTTGACTACTACTTATACTGCATCGCAAGGATTATTGTTAATGATCCCTAATATGTATAAGATTGCTGGTGAGTTGTTGCCTTGCGTATTTCACGTAAGTGCTCGTGCATTGGCTGCTCATGCTTTGAATATTTTTGGAGATCATGCTGATGTTTACTCTGCTCGTCAAACGGGTTTTGCGATGTTAGCTTCTGGTTCAGTACAAGAGGTAATGGATCTTTCAGCTGTATCTCACTTAACTTCGATTAAATCACGTATCCCATTTATGAATTTTTTCGATGGTTTCCGTACTTCTCATGAGGTTCAGAAAATTGAGGAATTGGATATGGAAGACCTAAGAGGTTTGGTGGATATGGAAGCTTTACAGGCATTCCGTAATCGTGCATTGACACCTGAATCACCTGTTACTCGTGGTACAGCTCAAAATCCTGACGTTTATTTTCAAGGTCGTGAGGCTTCAAATAAATTCTACGATGCTGTTCCAGGTATTGTATCTGACTATATGGATCAAATCAGTGCGATCACTGGTCGTAAATATCGTCCATTTGATTATTATGGAGCTGCTGATGCTGAAAACATTATTATTGCAATGGGTTCTGTTACAGAAACTATTCGTGAGGTAATTGATAATCAAAATGCAAGTGGTCAGAAAGTGGGTATGATTGCAGTTCATTTGTATCGTCCATTCTCAGTTGAATATTTTATGGAAGCTGTTCCAGTATCTGTCAAAAGAATTACTGTATTGGATCGTACAAAAGAGCCAGGTGCTAATGGTGATCCATTGTATTTGGATGTAAAAGATATATTCTACGGAACAGAAAATGCTCCTGTTATTGTTGGTGGACGTTATGGTATGGGATCTAAGGACGTAACTCCTTCTCAAATTATTGCTGTTTACAAGAATATGGCACGTAACGAGCCTAAAAACCAATTTACATTAGGTATTGTAGATGACGTTACTTTCCGTTCTCTTCCTTATGAAGAAGAGGTAAAAATGACTCCAGAAGGAACTTACGAAGCTAAATTTTACGGTTTAGGTTCTGATGGTACTGTTGGTGCAAACAAAAACTCGATTAAGATTATTGGTAATTCAACTGATAAATATTGTCAAGCTTATTTTGCTTATGACTCTAAAAAATCGGGTGGTTTTACTGCTTCTCATCTACGTTTTGGTGATAGTGCTATTCGCTCTACTTATTTGATAACAACTCCTGACTTTGTAGCTTGTCACGTTCCTGCATATCTTCATATGTATGATGTGTTGAAAGGATTGCAAAAAGGTGGTTCATTTTTATTGAACTCTATTTGGGATGAAGAAGAGACTAAGAAACATTTGCCAAACCAAATGAAAAAATATTTGGCAGAGAATGAAATTAATTTCTATATCATCAACGGTACTAAGATTGGACAAGAGTTGGGTCTAGGTAGTCGTACCAATACCATTATGCAAAGTGCATTCTTTAAAATTACTGGTGTAATTCCTTACGAATTGGCTGTAAAAGAGATGAAAGCAGCGATCGTAAAATCATATGGTACAAAAGGTGAAGCAGTTGTAAATATGAACTATTCTGCTGTTGATGCAGGTGGAAAAGAAGGAAATCTAATTAAGATTGCTGTACCTGCTGAGTGGAAAAATCTAGTTGAGGAAGTCGTTGTTTTAGATGAAACACGTCCAGAATTTATTCGTAAGGTTGTTGACGTAATGAACGCACAAAAAGGGGATGATCTTCCCGTAAGTGCATTTAATGACTATGAAGATGGTACATTCCCTGCTGGTACTGCGAAATTTGAAAAACGTGGTATCGCTGTAAATATTCCAGAATGGCAAGTTGAAAACTGTATCCAGTGTAATCAATGTGCTTATGTTTGTCCTCACGCTGCAATCCGTCCATTTTTGATGACAGATGAAGAGGTGGCTGCTGCTCCAGTAGGAACAGAGACAAAACCAGCAATTGGCAAGGAGTTAGCAGGACATCAATTCCGTATGCAGATCGCTCCACTTGACTGTACAGGTTGTGGAAACTGTGCTGATATCTGTCCATCTAAAGTGAAATCTCTTGTGATGAAACCATTGGGATCTCAAGAAGCTGAAGTTGAGCGTTGGTATCATATGGATTTAAAAGTGGGTTACAAGCAATTAGTTGCACCAACTAATGTGAAAAATTCACAGTTTACTCAACCTTTATTTGAGTTCTCTGGAGCTTGTGCTGGTTGTGGTGAAACTCCTTATATTAAGTTAATTACTCAATTGTTTGGTGAGAGAATGATGGTTGCTAATGCAACAGGATGTTCTTCTATCTATGGTGGTTCTGCTCCATCTACTCCATATTGTACAAATTACGAAAGTGGACGCGGACCAGCTTGGGCTAACTCATTATTTGAAGATAATGCTGAATTTGGTTTTGGTATGGCAGAAGGTGTAAATCGCCTACGTGAGAGAGTGGTTAGATTACTTGAAGAAAATATGAGTCGCTTAGCTGCTGATACGCAAACAGCGGCAAACGCATGGTTAGAAGCTTATTCTGATGGTGATAAGACTATTGCTACAAGTGATGCAATGGCTGCTGCTTTGGCAAAAGAAACTACTGCTGTCGCTAAAGAGATATTAAATTTGAAAAACTATTTCACGAAGAAATCTCAATGGATTTTTGGTGGTGACGGTTGGGCTTATGATATCGGTTACGGTGGTGTAGACCATGTCTTGGCAAGCGGAAATGATGTAAATATCTTAGTTGTAGATACAGAGATTTATTCAAACACTGGTGGTCAAGCATCTAAATCTACTCCAGTTGGTGCAATTGCTAAATTTGCTGCAAGCGGTAAGCGTGTTCGTAAGAAAGATTTAGGAATGATGGCTATGTCTTATGGTTATGTATATGTTGCTCAAGTGGCAATGGGTGCAAACCAAGCACAATATATGAAAGCAATCAAAGAGGCTGAGGCTTATCCAGGACCATCTTTGATTATTGCTTATGCTCCTTGTATTAGTCATGGACTAAAAGCAAGTATGGGTAAAACACAAGAGGAAGAGAAAAAAGCGGTTGAGTGTGGTTACTGGCAATTGTATCGTTACAATCCAATGCTTGAAGATGAAGGTAAGAATCCATTTACATTAGATTCAAAAGAGCCTGATTATTCGAAATTCCGTCAATTCTTGATGGGTGAAGTTCGTTTTAATTCACTTATAAAAGCTGCTCCAGAAGATTCAGAGCGCTTGTTTGAGAAGACTGAAAGTGATGCAAAATGGAAACTTAACGGTTACAAACGTATGGTTGGAATGGACTATACAAAGTAAGCATTTACTTTATAATTGAAAAGGTCGCTCTGTTTGGAGCGACATTTTCTTATTCATTCGATTTATTCTACGAGTTCAATGCTAACATCATCTATATATAGGCCTTCTGTGACCTCTGTGTCTGACATGTTTTTAATTTCTATATGTAGTCTATTTGCTGATTGAGGTGCTCTAAATACTTTTCCTTGATAAGCATCTATGTAGCCATCCGTTTTATTCTGTGATTCAGTGCGAATAATTTGTGATAGAGATGTTAATGCTGTGCTACCTTTTTGCCAAGTGCCCCATACTTCCCATTCAACCTCTTTATGAGGGGAATTAATATGAACTTTGAATTGGTAGCATTTCCCTCCAATAATGGCAATCTCTTGAGATAAGTATGTCTTAGAACTAATTACAACAGCTTTTTGACCCGTGTTTATTGGATTCTCAATCTCTTTTATAGTTGGAGTGTAGCTGCTACTAGTTGCTCTAAGTTCCCAAAATACAGGAATTGAATTATTCAAACTGTCTTCAAAACTTCCATTTAAGACTGAATTATGTCCATTCCCAGCTCCAGAGCATGTACTATCTGGCACGATAACTTCCCAATCATCTTCCTCTATAACTCTTCCGTTCCAAAGAACTAATTGACTGGTGATATCTAGTTTTGGAACAGTACTAAGTGGCCATAATTTAATATTGATTTTTGTTACGTGATTAACTAAAATAGTATCAATATCGTGTTCAAGGCTCATGAATTGTAAGTTTTCGGAAGAAAGACTGATTGTAGCCTTTTTTTCTGGAGGAAATAATAAAATAGATGTTTCTGATGTATTCTGATTATCTGGTTGTGTGATGCTTTTAGAAATGGTGTTAGTTCCAGAATACAGACCAGTTAAGCTTAGATTTTCTGGAATGTCTGATATATTAATTTTTAAATCATTCATGTTTTCTGGGATATTGCTAATATTTACCTTTAGCATAGCCACCTTTCGATCAAGATCGAAAGCAGCATTATTTACTCCTTCTTCTTTTACTACAATTTTTGTTGAACCTAGTAAATGATCTCCTGTGTTTTCATTGGAACTTAAATAGATTTCACTAGGATGATCACTTTCGCTATACTCCCAAAGCTCTGGCTGATTCGTATTTGTTATGCAGTAAGCTGAGTACGTTCCAGGTAAAAGTCTTAGTTGTAGGTGATTTGAACTATTATCTGTATTGATACTATAAGATGTGACAATCCCTTTTAGGCTATCATACATAAAAAACTGATAGATGGAAGGATCGGCATGAATACCAGTAATATTATTTGTTCTGATATACACATCCACATCTTTTTTGTTTTCGTCATCTGTTGGCCAAGGTTCCATCGTTTTGTGACAAGATGCAATAATAATAAGCATCATGAATAAGATTATTGTTGTTTTCATGATTGTTGATATTAATTTTAAAATACTCTAATCAAGAACATTACTTTTTAAGTAATGTAGGAAGCTCGTGCAAATCACATATATGGATATGTATAAAATTATAAAAAATAGATGAAATAAACAAGAGGAAAAGCTTTTTTTTGAATACGATTATTTTTTTTTATTTTAAGTTTAATTTTAGGTGGTATGATATTTAATAATTTATGCCTAATTTTGTCCTTAGGTACATCTGTATTATTGACAATTGCAAGAGGGATCTATTTAATCGGTGGCCATTTTTTTATTGTAAATATGGATCTTACTTCTGATCAACTTTTTTTGAGTTTATTGGCAGGGTAACGAAAAACTAAAGCTTATGGATAATTATGAAATTGTAGCTTTTTATCGAGAAAATGAATCCGAGATTTCAAATCATGCTGAAGCTATGAGTAAAACGTATCATTTGCAATTGAGGTATGAGAAGATTCCTGAGCTATCTACAGCTATATTTACTTTGTTAGATGAGCAAACGGTGCTTTGTCTTTTGGATCGTACAGTATTTCAGTTTAGAAAATTATTAAAATATGTCTATGCATTAAACAAGCCAATGATGCTTGTACATCCTAATGATTCCATTAATGCATATAACCATTTGAAAATTCCTATCGGATACTTGAAAGAAAATAAGGAAAAAGTGATTTGGGCTAATTTTTTTCAGCGTAATAATCCAAATAGTAAAATAGAATTGGTAGTACCTAAAGAAAAAGATGAAAATATTGCTTTAATGGTAAATAACAACTTAGAATTTATTGAAAAGATTTTTCAAAATTCTAATGCCTCTTATTCGAAGAGTTTTGTGGAAGGGAGTTTTGAAAAGAACTTAAAAAGAATTTTTCAAGAAGAAGAAGATTCGATCGTATTTATAATTCGTCCTTATCGAATATTTTCGATCTTTATACCATATAATATACGTTTGTTTCGTAAATATGCTCATACGCCAACAATGATTATCCCACGTGATGAAAAATTGTATATTCCGTGTCATTGACAGGGATATTGAGTACTATGAATCAGATTTGAAATCAGTATTTATACCCTACTCTAGAATTTACAAATAACCTATATTTGTGAATTGTAAATAATATAAATGTAAATACATTGGAAAAGACTGATTATATACTGGAATCCCTATGCTGTGGGGAGAAATTTGTAGACCATAAATGGGAATTAGATTGTCCAAATAAAGATGGGAACGCTTTGATTTTTGCTAATTATGCAAAGAAACAGTTGGATGTAAAAGAGAATCTAGAAGGATTATATAAATTTTCTGATTGGTTGCCAGTTTGTAAGATGTTAGAAGGTTCTGGTGCGCCAGTGACTTATAAAAGTGAAGGTTTAGCTCAAGCTTTAGGTTTGTCTAATTTATACATTACTTTTAATGGATGTTGGCCAGAGAAGGGAGCTTTTATGAAAACGGGGACATTTAAGGAGTGTGAGGCTTATTCTGTTTGTGCTCGAGTGAATACGAATGGGGATAAAGTGATGGTTGTTGCTTCGGCAGGTAATACAGCAAGGGCTTTTGCACGTGTTTGTTCTGAAAATAAGATTCCCTTAGTACTTTGTGTTCCAGAAGATTGTTTGGATGCCATGTGGTTTTCTGGACCTTTGGATCCTTGTGTGAAGTTAGTGGTTACGGCTAAGGGTAGTGATTATTTTGATGCGATTCATTTATCAAATGTAATTTGCGGACATGATAAGTTTTATCCAGAAGGAGGGGCTAAAAATGTGGCTCGTCGAGATGGGATGGGTACAACTGTTTTGTCGGCAGTAACTACGATAGGACGAATTCCTGATTACTATTTTCAAGCAGTTGGTAGTGGGACGGGAGCAATTGCTGCTTGGGAAGCAAATAAACGTTTTATAGCGGATGGACGTTATGGTGATCATTTTATGAAGTTAATGTTGTCACAAAATGCACCTTTTACACCGATGTATGATGCATGGAAGGCTGGAAGTAGAGAATTGTTTCCTTGTGATAATAATGTTGCTAGACAGCAAGTTGAAGAGATTTGTGCAAAGGTGCTATCTAATCGTAAACCACCTTACTCTTTGCAAGGAGGAATGTATGATGCATTAGTGGCAACTAAAGGAGATATGTTTATGGCAACTAACGAAGAAGCAGCTGCGGCTGGCTCTCTGTTTGAGCAGACAGAAGGCATTGACATAGAGCCTGCTGCTGCTGTTGCTGTTGCATCATTAAAGCAGTTTGTTGAAGCAAATGGACTTGAAAAAGATGCGATTATTATGCTAAATATTACAGGCGGTGGAGCACAGCGTTTTAAGTCAGAGAATAATCTGTATTATAAAACGCCAGATATTGTATTTCAAATAGATGACAATGTGGAGATTGTACATGAAAAGGTAATGCAGTTATTTGCTTAGAAATAAGTCGATTAGAAAGTATATAAAGCGAAGAGTATTTTTTTTGATATTTTTATTTGCAGAAGAATATTATTTGTAGTATCTTTGCAGTGCAAAAGTAAAATGGTGGATGTAGCTCAGTTGGTTAGAGCGTCGGTTTGTGGTGCCGAAGGTCGCCGGTTCGATCCCGGTCTTCCACCCTCGTTTTAAAAGATCAGTTTCGACTGGTCTTTTTTTGTTAGTTGTTAAATGCAAAAGCAATGTTTTCACCAAGACTAAAACATTGCTTTTGCATTTAATGACAGTATTTTTTAAATCAAAGCCGTTCATCTATTAAATCTCTTGGTAATACACCTTTTATATCATAAATAACTCCAGGCTCTTTTAATAGCTTTTTAAGCTCTAAGTCGTTAAAACAGTCGTGTGCAACAGCAAGAATAATAGCATCATACTTTTTGTGTGGATCTAACTTTTTTTGTATGGTGATACTTGCGTTTTTAGCCACCCAAGGATCATACACATCTATATCATTAGAGTACACTTTTAGATTATTATATATATTGATCACCTTGGTGTTGCGGATGTCAGGGCAATTTTCTTTAAAAGTAAAGCCTAAAATCAGGTAGGAGGCATTTTTTACGATACAACCTTTTAAGTTCATTCGTTTAATCAATCTATTCACAATGTATTCAGGTATTTTTTCGTTCAAACGACGAGCGCCTGATATGATATGTGGTAAATATCCTAAAGCAAGTGATTTTCTGATCAAATAATAGGGATCGACTCCTATGCAATGTCCTCCAACAAGACCTGGAGTGTATTTAATAAAATTCCATTTTGTTGCAGCTGCATCAATCACATCATTTGTATCCACATTCATACGACCAAAAATGATTGCTAATTCATTAACAAGTGCAATATTTACATCTCGTTGAATGTTTTCAATGACCTTAGCTGCTTCCGCTACTTTCATTGAAGGGGCACGATGAAGTTCTTTTAAGATAATGGAGCCATAAACCTCTTCTAAAACATCCAGAGCTTTTGAATTTGATGCGGATATGATTTTGCGGATATTTTCTAACGTATTCACTTTATCGCCAGGGTTGATACGCTCGGGTGAATAGCCAACAGAAAACTCTTTATTGTATATTAGTCCTGAGTTTTTTTCAAGAATAGGCACACAAATCTCTTCTGTCGCACCAGGGTAAACGGTGCTTTCATATACTACAATATTGTTTGCACTCAATGCTCTACTTACAACTTCTGTTGCACCCTCTATGAACATCAAATTAGGTATATTATCCTTATTAACGGGAGTTGGAACAGAAATAATATAGAAATTACAATCCTTTAATTCTTCTTCATCAGTAGAAACAACTAGACCATTATCTGATTTGAATCCCAATACTTTATCTAATTCTTCGCTAGAAATTTCAAGCGTTTTATCTTGTTTGTTCGATAATTCGTCTACTCTTTGTTGATTTAGGTCAAATCCAATCACTTTATAATGATTTGCCAATTTACAAGCAAGAGGTGCTCCAACATAGCCTAAGCCAATTACACCTATTTTAGTAATGTTATTTTCCATATTCTTTAAATTGTATCGTTACTTACTTATTTATAGTCAGAGCAATATACACGACTGAAATTGCTCTTGATAATTGGTATAACGCTTAGTAATAAAAGAATGTTTCATGTTTTTATAGAATTGTCTAGTTTTAGATAGGTCTAATATTCACTGAGTATTGGATAGAGTATATCATTAACAATATGCTTCCATTTATAGGCACTTAGGCTTTCTCTTATTTTGTGGTGGTCAATAGATGCTCTATTATTCCATATTTTTTCTAAAGCAGCGGTAAAATCTGTAGAAGTGTCATTGATTAATATTCCATTATTGGGGCTTGCAAGTTCTTTATTAGCATGGGTAGAGGTTAAAATGGTATATAAGCCAGATATGATATATTCGAAAGTCTTTGTTGGAGGTTGGAATTCATAATAATCTGTTTTGGGTACAAATGAAATTCCGATATTACATTTATCAAAAAAATATTCTAATTGGGTGTGAGGCAATCTGCCATGAAAAGTGATGCAATCATGCAATTCTAAATCACGTGTCATTTTTTTTAACAGATCTAATTCATTGTAGTGTCCATCTCCAATGATGTCATATGTGATTTTATTATTAGGATACTTCTCTTTAAAATATTTGACGCCAATAATTGTTTTTTCAATATTGCGTCCGGATAATATCCCAACATACAATAATTTTAATTTATCAAAATTAGTATCAACAAGGGATATTTCTTCTGCACCTAATGGAAGTATTGTTGCTTTTACACCAATTTCTGTTAGTTTTTTTTGTAAACCTTCAGATATAATGGTTACATTATCAAATAGGTGAGATGCATTAAGTAAGCCGCGGTCAAAAGCTTTGCGACGTTCTGGATCTCTATTTACACCAAATGTTCTAATGTCTAAAAATATTTTTTTCCAAAAGACAAGCCTCTTAAGCCAAATAGCTTTATCGAAATAGACAATTAAAATAGGACCTTTAAATAGGAGACAGTGCCATAGAGATTTAAGTAAAAAACGGTATTCACGCATTGCTCTACTTCCGCGACAAGATATATATTTAATATTTACGCCATCCATTCCAACCCTTGTATGCAAGGCATCAAACCCAATAAATGTGATATCGAATTTATCCTTTAAATATTTACACCACATATATGAATCAGTTAAATGTCCAAATGTCGATTTGTTAATAATTAATAGCTTTTTCATTGTATGTAAGTTTATATTTTTAAAAAAATAGCTTATTGTATTTCTTGGCAAGCTAATATGTGTGAATGATTATTTAGTTTAAAACATAAAATAAATGATAACTACAATACGTCATTTCTATTTGTAATGTTTCAATGATTTACGTAATCTAAAGAAAAGATACCATCTTATACCACTTAGAGAGGATCTAAAAGATTTGATGACATTATTTTCTCCACTATTTTTCGTTTTCATGGTCAAAATAAGACAGCTCAGGAAATGGATCAATTTTCTGTGTCAAATCGAGTAGTGCTATTTGTGGTGTAGATTTAAACTCAGTTATTATGGGGGGAGTAAGTAAGGGTATTGGTGGTTCTAGGGGTAGCATCTTTACCACAAGATATGGCAATAAAGATTAGTCCCGATAAAATGATAAAAGTACATGTACTTTTGATCATTCTTGTCGAATGTTTTTGTAAGTTAGAAATAAATTTAATTGTATATAATTCACTTTTTATTAAAGTATCCTATACATACGAACTTAAGGCTCGTTAGTTTGTATTTCTAATGTATGATTTAAAAATTAAATACGTGATGGTATTATGGAACGGACATTCGATATTCATCTCACCAAGGAAATGGGGTGGTTATTCTAAATTTTGTGTCTTGACAGCTTTTAAACGTCTGGTAATGATTAGATCTCGGTATCTCGAAAGGCAGTGATTATTTTCAACATTGGACAAGGCTTCAAGCTCCATTAGTGCAATAGTTACCTTTTTGTCTTTTTTTCGTTCGCTATCGCCGAGGCATAGCATAAAGATAATGGTGACAAGTCCCCAAAAGAATATATTTCTCTCCTTAAAATCGACAAGTACAATGGTCAGATTAATGAACAGAAGATAAAGAGTGCTCAATACAAGAAATAATCCCATAGCTTTTAGTTTTTTTATGAACAAAATAAGCATTTGGTAAAAAATAAGCGCGAACGCTCTTGCAGGTATCAGAAGGTGCCGGCAAAGACCCAACCCACCATACAAGAAAACGTCCACGCTAAGCGCAGACATCTACTTTGTATTTGGTGGATTTAAGAAAAAAGCTTGCCGGCTTTTCTGGTACCAAATATTAGCAAATGCTATTGTGCCATTTCGGCACGGGGCAAATGTAATAAAAAGAACAGAATCTACCATCAAGTCGTATCAAAAAATATTCGGGTGTATGCAGTACTACAAATAGACTAGCCTTGTTCATGAACAAAAGAAGCTTTGTATAAACTCCTATTTAAGGAATCTCTTTGGAATAGCATTTAACATTTTCAAGTTCTTATCAGCCTGTCGCGCCCCCATTTTTTCAGCCTCTTTAAAAAGGGAACTTGCTTTTTTATAATTCCCTTTGACCATCTCCAAGGCTGCTTTTGTGTATATGTATTCAGCTTTATGTTGTGGTTTTTTTATCTGACTCAGATAATCTTCCGCTTCTACAACATCCTTTTTCTCTATGGCAGCTATCGCTCCATTAAGCAGAGCCACTTCATTAGTCGGGAAAATATGTACAGCCATCCCAAACACATCATAAAACTCCTTCGATCCACGCTTGTACTCATTTGCCACTAAAAACATCTCTCCTAGACTTAAATGTTGAGGCTGTGTTTTTATAACCAACTTCGCTTTTTCAAGTTCAAATTGCTCCACTTCATAGTTTACCGTAACAATTGCTTTTCTTAATTTGGGATAATACTCTGTCAACATATATTTATATACACCTCCATTATCGAGTGCTTTTATCTTCTTTTGTCGCACAAGAGAAGTTGAATTATCGGCAATAATTCCTAAAACCGTTTCTCCATATCTTATAGTAGACCCTTGAAGTATTTTGACTAAGCCATCCCAATCTTCTCCTCCTGATTGGATTGTAAAGAGATTATTATCTATTTTTTTAAGACTAACAACATACTCTTTCAAAGCTAAAGCTCTATTATAAGATAGTTTTTCATTAAAAGGTGGATATCCTTCTGGAGATGAATAGCCTACAATTGAAACCTGATCAATTGAAATATATTTATCATCCGTAACAGAAGTGATCATATTTACAATCGTCTGTAATTCTTTCCTATTATTCTGATAAGTAGGATAAAGAACACTTTGACTAATTTTAAAGTTCAAATGTGCCTCCTTCGAAAGACTTCTTTGTTTTATCTCTTCCATCTCTGGAATAATATAAATTAAATAAGGCTCCAACTCGGGTTTTTTCTCTAAGGTAACCTTATCAATCACCCGTTTGGTAGAGATGTTATTGACCTCATCACAACCACAATCGTCAATCATTACATCCAAGTGTGCATCTGTCATCCACTCTTCAAATGGAATGATGGTGATATAGGATACTTTATGCTCTTCGTTTTTGTGCAAAGGAATAAGCTCATCAAACTCATTCGTTTTAAAATACGCCTCTTTTTCGGATTCATTCATTAAGGCCATATCCCTATTGTATGCTTTATTATAGCGACGGTTTTTTAATGAAAGTTTAGGTAGTTCTAAATTTTGAGAACCAGCAATTAAAAGAGGAGTCAGATCGACGTTCTTTACTGAATGATGCTTAGCCGAATCCACCATAAAGTCGCAGTGTATATAAAGAGAATCGCCTTTTTGTTCGAGCGCAATGGGTATAATATCTATACCATTGGTTTTGTTATCTTGAGCAAATAAACCCGTCAAGGTCATATTGATAAACAGTGTAATTAAAATTATTTTATACATATGGAAAAAGATTATAAAATGGTGAATACTACAGAAATACTCGCTTTAGTTGGTCCCCAAAAGTGCTTTGAATTTGTCCCAATAAGTGTATTACACTCATTCTGTTCATACTTACTGTTATCAAAATAGGTATATCCAAATCCAGTGGAAAACTCCATCGACCAACGTTTAACTATTAGCCAGTGATAACCAACAGCGATTCCTCCTCCTGCAAACCAACCTTCGTTTCTATAATCACCTAATTTTTCATTAGGGAAGCTACTTAGGTATTTTCCTAGATCAATGAGCCAATTGGTTGCATTTACATTGTACCCTCCAGTATGAACATGCGCTCCAACAAACCAGCCATTAAATTTTTGACACGTCCAATATCTCACTTCAGGTTGTAGCATCCAATGCTTTACCTTCTTATTATCACTAAGTGTCCATGGATTATAATTACCCGATAAATCAAGGGTCCACTTGGGAGCAATACCTACCTCTACCCCTAGATTTATTGTTGCTGTTGCATCATACAACAGATTAGTTTTAACTACTAACTCTTGACTATTAGCCACAAAGCTTGTTGTCAAAACACAAATCATCAGAATCCATTTTAATGAATCCCTTTTTTTGATAAAATACTTAGCTCTCATAATACTTATTAAATTAAGATTTCTTGTTTAATCATTCATTCATTGATTGAGAATCAATCTAATTATATTTGATTAGTTAATTTAGATTCTTTCCCATACCTGTAGGCTGAAAATACAGCGGAGGTATTTAGTGATTAGATTGTGAATTTAATTTTGCGTAATAATAATCTTAGTGCGACCTTTTCCATCTTTACGTGACAAATATAATGGAGTGGATGTTCGTTCTGCACCAGTAGAATTAATATCTAAACTCAATGGGATTCCTCCGGTATCGCTTGATATAGAGCTATTAGTAGGGTCGTTGGTAAACGATAACCAGCTAGAGCTTGCTAGATTGTCAAATCGACCATAAACATAATCGTCTGTTGCAAAATCATTTAATGGTGAAGCTGCTGCACTAAGTGCTGCATTTCTTAATACATTTACACTGTGGGCAATATTACCTAGACGGAAAATTATGGTACCTGAAGTAAAACCTGATGTCATATTCACCTCTATATGGTTTGAACTGTTGGGTGTATATGAAGCTGTTGGATTAGATAAGCTTAAGCCTGATCCTGTAACCGAAATTTCAGGCGAAGGTAGTGTAATGCCAGCCGTAACTGCGCCTGGAGATAGATCATAATTAAAAGTTGTTGCTATTGTATTATTTAGAGCATCGTCATTATAAACGGTAAAATTACTATTTGAAAACCCAAGATAATAGGATCCATTGCCAGTAACAAGATCCATAGAAGTCGTATCATCCACTATAACATCATACAAAACATCACTATTGGGTTCAGCTAATTGTGCTTCTGCGAAAGAAGCATAACCAGCACTATTTATCTTGGAAATCAGAACTCTATACAATGTATTTGGTAATATATCATAATTGGCATGCTGAATACGAATTTTATGAAATCCAGTATAAGTATGATCTTTAGCATCAGTATAATTACCCTCGATAATAATATCGGTTGGATTAGCTCCATTATCTCCATTATTGGGAAATAGATAGATAGGTGAAACGTGGTTGATTAAAGTATTTGGAATATTATCTACTGCATCTGTCTCCAAATATGGGATAGCTCCATCGCTAAGAGTTGATATAGAAAGAGGTGCTGATGGGTTATAAGAAGCTGTCTTTGCCCCTTGTAGTAAGCTTGCCCCCAAAATAGTGTAAGTAGTTAGAGCGATAGGCGAAGCATCAATGGTGATACGTGAATAGCTATTTGTCAAAGGGAGAGTTATATTTGTTGTATGAATAATATCTGTGCCTGAATACAAGACTGAATACATCGGAAATGAACCTGTAAGGTTTTCAGTACCTCCTACCTTAATCTGACCTGCACTTGCATCACCACCAACATATATGGCAGTCAAATCTTCTGTTAAAGAGGTGAATTGGCCATATGTGGCTGTTCCATTCTCAAAATCAACCTTTAAGGCTGTCAATTGAGTGTTAAAGTTGTCTGAATAATTAGCAATTGCCAATAAACGATAATCTCCCGTATACTCATTTAATAAAGCTTGAACTTTATTGTCATCTATTAGCGTCTGATTTCCATCAATTAACTGTAATAGCTTATCAGATGGGGCGGCACTGGGAGCTGGTGCTTCGAAAATAGCAATACATATTTTTTCAATATGTGTTTCTAAATCAGGAATCAATGCTGCTGTGGTGCGTGTTGTAAACTGAGATGGATGTGGTAAACCTAAAGTTATCGGTACACTAACGACCTCTTCAAGCAAATTTTCGTCTGATGGAGAGTTGATATCGTTCTTCTGACACCCTATAAGTGTCAGAAGAATGATGAATAATTGCAATATCTTTTTCATATGATTATAAATTATTGTATGAACTAAACTTAATACCTATTCATCCACAACCGGACGTATAGCAAAACCGTATGTACGAGCAGCACCATATTCAGCAGCTCCACCACTATGTGAATAGAAACACCATCCATTAGCTGTTGTATTATAAACAGTACTCGTCCAATAACCACCACCAGAACCTGCCTCAGACAATGCTCCATTTTGATATTCTCGATAACCAGATGCAGGAAAGAAAATAGACGCATACGTATTTGGATTAAAGAAAAGATTACCCATATAGGCAACATCTTTTGTATTCTTTTCTACAGTAGAATTAGGATAAGCAACAGCATCAACAGAGGCAGTAATCGTCCTTCGATCGAAAAATCCATCAGCATAATAACCCCATACTAGATTTTCAGTGTTAATATTACCCGTTCCACTTGTAGGTGTAGTCCATAAAGATTGTCGCATTTCTGAGCTTGAAATAGGACCACTTCCATTAGTCCCACTGATTGTTCCATCCGTAGGACGACGGAAATTATACACAAGACTATTCAGATTTAAATTTTCTGGTGAAACTTTTTGTGTCGCTTCTAAGGTATTCCAATACTCAGAGAAAGTATATCCATTATTCCATGACGATAGAGCTCCAGTTGCAGAGTTCGTAGGGTGATAAGCCTTACGTCCGTAAGTGCCAAATTGAGAGGTGCTTATCATATGTTGCCAATATACTCCAGCTTGAGTTGGGTAATCTACAAAAACAGCTTCTTCATTAGCATCTAATTTGGGGTGCTGTGCATTATTTGTTGCTGTTGTTCCTCCCGTTGCTGTACCATTCTTTATATCTACTGCTGTTAAATTATAAGCAGCAAATTTCCTGGAATAACTTCTATTGTCTGCTATTGGATTACCATTTTTATCGGGCTCACCTTGTTGCATTAAATAATCAGGGTTTTCGCCTTGACGTAGATAGATAAATTGCTTATTCGCATCACTCTCCACTAAAACTAGTGCATAGCGTGCAGGATAAAGAAGTGTTGGAGTATATGTGCTCTTTAAACCAATACGGAATTTAATGTCACCAGATCCACTTACACTACTAAGAGTACTATTTAAATTCGTAGATGCAACACCTCCCACAGGGAAAGAGCTTGGATAATTTGTATCTAACACAATATCTCCGGTATTCCAACGCTCGTCAACCCATACAACCTTAGCTGTCCAAGGCATCGTATTATTTAACTGGTTCATATCAATAAGTCGCTCTTCAGTCTCAGATGCTTTCCAAAATGCACCAACATAAGTATTACCTGTAAAAGGAACAGGGGTAATTGTTCCGGGATCAATCCCTAAAGATTCAAGACTGATAGTACGACTCAAATGACCTGCCGTAATTATAATACTATCTATTCCAACAGCATTGGAGGTATATTCTAAATATCCTGTACCTGCTGTATGTGTAATCGTGCCTGAAACATTTCCAGTCCATGCAATAGCATCGGGGATATTCGTACTATAATATATCCTGATCTGTCCATCAGTTGTATACTCTTTATTTACTACATCTAAATAAGTACCTGGTATATCACCATCAAT
>CAMRAP010000004.1 GCA_947039985.1 uncultured Odoribacter sp. | reverse complement strand
AAATACTCTGGAGTTCCTAATATCTCTTCTTTAGAGCTTTGAATCCGCTTTGCTACTGCACGTTCCACAGTATAAGCGGATAAACAATGTAACAAAACATCTATATCTTTCAATTTACTTCCTCCACCGGTAAGCAATACTAGCTCTTCAGGCTTATCATACCCCCAATTTTGCAATAAATACACCACCCCTTCAAGCAACTCTTCTGCACGACTCTGTACCACTGTTGCCAAGTCACGACTTTCTAGAGTCGATTTTGTATCTGGTATCTGTATCTTTTTATTTTTACAAGCTGTTCTTAAAGCTTGAGCATATTCATATTTCATTTTTTTTGCCTGAATGGCATTTACACCAAAGGCTTGCATAATGTCAGTATCAATGGTATTACAACCTAATGGCAAACAAGCTTCATACTCTAACATTCCATCTCTGAAAAGAACTACATTTATGCCCTTTGCACCAAGATCTACCAAAGCAAAATCTGGAGCATTTACTACATCAAGAGCCTCATTATAAGCACATACTACAGGAAAAAAAGATATATTTCGAACTCCACACCCCTCAAATAATCCTCGCACTTCTGTCAAATAGCTGTATTTAGCTGTATATACCTGATATACAACTTCTAATTCACGCCCAAATTTACCTAATGGATTACTTATAACATCTCCACGGTCAATCGAATAAGCAACTGGTATAATATCCACCAACTCCTCTTCTCCTCCTCCAAATCTATGGCTACAATCTTGCTCTGCTCGATATAAATCACCCTCTTCAACTACTTTTTTGGATAAAGTAATATTTACTTTATGCTCTCTCATCTGTACAGCATCTCCAGATAGACTGATATTCAAATTCTCTATCTCTCTATCTTTTGCTAATTCAGTTAAAAGATGGCGAACACAAGTACGAACTTTAGTCTTATCTTTCATCATCCCTCGCTCCATCCCCTGTGAAGCAAAAAACTTTATACCCATCAAACGACATGCATTGTAGTCTATCGACCCCAATGCCATTACCATTTTTTCGGCTCCCATATCCAAAGAAGCAGTTAATCCCATAATCTGCGTTTTTATCTAAATATCTATCGTTTTACACAAACAATCTGATTTTCAAATTTCAGATTGATCTCTTTATATACGTTCCAACCCTTCAAAGCGATACCTTCTCTAAGGAATAAACGTAAATTTTCCATTTTTTTATCAACTCCCTCCAACTTACCTACAAGAATTCGAAAGTTTCCAACTTTAGGAATTAAACTAACCTCATCATTTGAGACGACAATCTGCTCGATTAGTGCATCCCAAAGTTCATCTTCCCTTAAATTCATTACAAAAGGATATAATTTGCTACAAACAAATTCTTTAGACATATTTCCAGTAACTACCACTACACGTGATGTATATTTTCTAGATAATGGCATTATCTTTCCTGTATCGTCCACATAATATCCCTCGCCTGACATAACTCTCAGTACAGGCTTTCGTTGTGTGATCTCTACATGGAAACAACCATCTAAACTGTAGTAAACCTGAGCTGACTTTATCATCGGATTCCCGACTAAGACATTTTCCATACTGTCCTTATCTAAATGAACAATGCTCATATCTTTCAAATCGCCATAATGACCTTTTATTGTTTTGAAGATATCATCTTCAGCAATAAACGCATTTTCGTTTGAATTGTCAACAACAACCTGCAAATCTCCACATTTCACACCCTCCAATTTTGTCGACACAAAGGTAAGCACAATTATTAAGTATGCAAACAAACTGACAGATAATATATAAGGTAATGTTCTTTTCATACTTCAACTCTATTTTTACTCTATTTTTTAAGGAGTTCTACTGTTTTATTAACTATCCGATCAATATCACCAGCCCCCATTGTTATTAAAATTCCATCTTTAAAATCTGTGACTACTTTATCCAACAACGCTTCCTTGCTCATTATTCGACCAGGAACACTGAGTTGCTCACAAATAATTTCAGAACTGATTCCAGAAATAGGCAATTCCCTCGCAGGATAAATATCTAAAAGAAAAACCTGATCGGCTAAACTTAAACTTTTTGCAAAACCAATATAAAAATCCCGTGTACGAGTATAGAGGTGAGGTTGAAAAATAACACTTATCTTTTTATGGGGCCACATCTCTTTTACAGTGCGTAAAGTTGCCTCTATCTCACTTGGATGATGCGCATAATCATCAATATAGATTCGCTGACCATCATTGATATGAACATTAAATCTACGAGCAACTCCCCTGTATTGAGGTAACGATTTCTTTATCTCTTCTGCTGTTACCCCCGCTTCTAATGCCAATGTAATGGCTGCTGTTAAATTTTCTACATTTAAACGACCAAAAACACCAGATTTCAAATCTTGAATATCTACATTTATTCCATGATAATCAAAGATGTAACATCCATCATCTATACGCAAATGATCTGAATAACAATCGGCAGACTCTTCTAGCCCATAGGTTCCTGTTACTGTCGTATTTACTAAGCTCAATCCATCTTTTAGGAATATCTTTCCCTCCTCTTTCACTTTTTGAGCAAATGCTTCAAATGCTTCCGTTATATTTTCTTTATTTTCATAAATATCCAAATGATCCTCATCCATAGAGGTAATCACAGCAATCTCAGGACTTAACTGCAAAAAAGAACGGTCAAATTCATCGGCTTCTATGACTGTATATTCAGACTTATCATCTAGCAATAAATTTGTTTCAAAATTGGCAGAGATCCCCCCCAGAAATGCATTACACCCCACTGCAGAATGGTGTAGTAGAAATGCAGTCATAGTTGATACGGTTGTTTTTCCATGTGTTCCTGCCACACAAATTGCTTTTCCCTGACGTGAAATCATGCCTAAAACTTCTGCTCGTTTCTGCAATACAAAGCCATTTGTTTGAAAGAAAGCCATTTGTTGACTATCCACTGGAATCGCAGGAGTATATACAACTAATGTTGTTTTAGGATTATGGAATTCAGGAGATATTGCCGATTCATGATCTTCATAATTAATTGATATACCCTCTTTCGATTGCAGGATATCAGTTAAAGGAGATGGTGTTTTATCATAACCAGCTACCGTATATTTTTTTGCTTTAAAGTAACGAGCCAATGCACTCATTCCTATCCCTCCTATCCCTAGAAAGTATATGTTTTTTATTGAATCATTCATTATTTTCAACATATGACTTATTTATTTATAGACTTGTTTTATGACTTACAAGCCTCCACTTTATCTATTATTTTAAGAATCTCTTTGGCAATCTTTAGGTCTGAATCATAAACAGCCAAAGTTGCAATATTTTTCTGTAATTCTCCTTGTCTAGCATCATCTTTTAACAATAGCGATAATTGCTCCTCTAATTTTTCCTCTGCCTCTACATCTTTTATCATCACTGCTGCATCCTTATTTACTAGAGCCATTGCATTTTTAGTTTGATGATCTTCTGCAACATTAGGCGAAGGAACTAAAACAGCTACTTTTTCAAGCAAACAAAGCTCTGATATGGTTCCTGCTCCAGCACGAGCCACAACAATATCAGCACAAGCATACGCTAAATCCATACGCTTTAGAAAAGCTGTCAGGCAAATATTCGCTGGAAGTTTATCCGCAAACTCTTTTTTTAAATCTTCATAATAATAACTACCACACTGCCACAATATTTGCACATTTCCCCAAGCTGCCATAGTCTCTATATGATTCTTTATCGCTTTATTTAATGTTCCTGCTCCCAAACTGCCACCAGTAACTAAGACCGTTTTTTTGCTTGAATCTAGTCCATAGAAAGCAATTCCCTCTTCACGCTTATCTTTCGATTCCAATATATCTTTACGTACAGGATTTCCTGTAAACACCAATCTGTCGCCTCCAAAAAAACGCTCCATACCTTCATAAGCAACACAAATTCGACAAGCTTTTTTAGCCAACAATTTATTTGTAATCCCTGCATACGAATTTTGTTCTTGCAAGATCAATGGAATCCCAGTGTTTGTCGCCACTTTCCCTATTGGACCACTAGCATATCCACCCACTCCAACCACCGCATCTGGTTTAAATGTTTTGATGATTTTTTTGGCTTTACGCAAACTTTTCCAAAGATTAAACAACACCTTGACATTTTCAAAAGTCAAACGCCGCTGCAATCCCCTAATAGGTAATCCCTCAATTTTATAACCTGCCTCTGGAACTTTTTCCATCTCCATCTTCCCCTCTGCACCAACAAATAAAATCTCAATACTAGGCTCTAAACGCTTTAAAGCATTCGCTATTGATAAGGCTGGAAAAATATGTCCACCTGTACCTCCTCCACTGACAATTACTCGTTTCATATTTTAATGTTCTTTTTTATCTATCCTATTATTTTCAGATAACACATTCTGCTTGGCATTCATAGATACAATAACAGCTTGTCCCGTCTTTTCTTCTAACTTTAAACGAAAATCAATAGCAATATCTCCATTTATCCCCTTCTACCCCTTCGTCTTAGTTCATTCAGAACCTCTCTGCCTTCCTCTTTTAAATCTTCATCCTCTTCATCAAAGCCCCCCCATATCACCTATGATATCAAAATCATCCTCTTCTTCCACTTCATTCATTGAGCGTCGACCACCTCTCCGACCACCCTGTGTGGGTTTTGAGTCAACTTTCAGTTCATCGTCAAATGTATCTAACAATTCATCATCAAAATCCTCTTGAGGATAATTCGTCTCTCTCTCTTTGCGTTTAAAAAATCCAGTCTTAAAACTTAAATCTTCTGATTCTCCCTCTGGAGAAAAGCGATGAGCTACACCAAGAATAATTCCAAAAGAAGCACAGGTCAACCACAAAGAGGTACCTCCAAGGCTCACTAAAGGGAGAGTCTGACCCGTTACAGGCAGTGCTCCCACATTTACTCCCATATGAAACATGGCTTGAAGTACAATAGATGTTCCAAGACCAAGTACTAATAATGTTGGAAAAATTTCTGGTCCTCCTCGTGGATTCAGATGCTCTGTTTTCATACATTTTCGACCAATCACTCCTGAACGATATAAAATAATAGTATAAAACAAGAGAACAAAAAAGCCTCCTATCAAACCGTATTCTTCTATAATAATAGCATAGATAAAATCCGAATATGCATGTGGTAAAAAATTACGTTGATCACTATTTCCTGGACCACACCCCATGATTCCTCCCTTTGCAACAGCTATTTGTGCCTGATCGGATTGATAGTTGTAATCTTTATGCGCTTGACTTTCTCCTCCAGGAACAACAAAAGCGGTTATACGTGCCACAATCGTTCCAATACGCCCCATATCCCTTACTTGTGGTACGAATATCCCTAAACTAACAATAAGACCTAATACAACAATCATTGTTCCACATACTTTCCCTAGTAGCATCCACCGTACACGCCCAATCATAAACAGCACTAAACAGACAACACTAATCAAAGCTGAAGTTGAAAAACCATCTAAGAATATTAAACCGATAATCAAAGCTGGCAGTAGAAATGCTTTCAATATCTCATCTGAACACCCTCTAACAGTCTGAAGATCGGACAGCAATTTGGCGGTGTAGATAACTAATGCTATTTTGGCAAATTCAGAAGGCTGAAATGTCATTCCAATCACTGGTATTCTAATCCATCGCCCTGCTCCATTGATATTAGAACCTCCAAATGCAGCCCATAACAATAATCCACCTGCAATCCACAGCAACAAACTAGCATTACGATAAAACCATTGCCACGAAAAACATTGCATCACAAACAACACTCCAAAACCACCCACAAACAAGCCAATTTGCTTGAATAAATAAAAAAATGTATTACCATCTTGTTTACTATACGCCAATCGTGCCGTAGATGAATATACTAGCATAAGAGAAACAAGCATTAGTAGGATAATCATGTACCACATGGTTTTATCCCCTTTAAATGCAATTATTTTTTTCCAATCAATCATGTAGATGTATATTTATTACAATGCCCCATTATTTTTTCAACTCTAAAACGGCCACTTTAAACTGCCTTCCTCGATCTTCATAGCTTTTGAACAAATCA
Source organism: uncultured Odoribacter sp. (assembly GCA_947039985.1). GTDB lineage: Bacteria > Bacteroidota > Bacteroidia > Bacteroidales > Marinifilaceae > Odoribacter. The sequence goes on along the minus strand of CAMRAP010000004.1, from coordinate 18,152 downwards.
AAACTAGCACAACAAGGCGAGAGTAGAACTGTGTCTCCAGATTTAGAATAGGAATATACTGCCTGCATAGCATCTGCTAAGCTATGGGTATTCACCACTTCACAAATTGAACCAAAAGTTTCTATTAGCTTTTGATTATCTATTCCCATACAAATTAAAACCTTCACTTTTTCTCGTACTAAATCAAGTAGAACGCTATAATCATTTCCTTTGTCGGTACCTCCTGCAATCCAAACCACTGGTCTTGTCATACTATCCAATGCATACCAAGCAGAATCAACATTCGTTGCCTTTGAATCATTGATGTAAGTGATTCCATCCTCCAACATTACAGTTTCCAAACGATGTTCTACCTGAGAAAAATTACGCAATCCCTCAGCTATTAGGTCGTCTGTAATTCCCATGTACATACAAACCAAAATAGCTGCCATTGCATTATAAACATTATGGCGACCTTTGATACTTATTTCAGATTTATTGATTCTAAATTCCTTTTCATGCATTCGAACAACAAGTATATCTCCTTCCATTCGTGCTCCACTCTTAACAACTTGCTCTTTATAACTAAATCCGATTGATTCGGGAACAATCTCTGTGTCAACGCATTTACACACAACAGCCTCGCTATCTTCACAATATATAAACAGATCTTCTGCACACATATTGTTCAATATGCGAAACTTAGAATCAATATAATTTTCAAATTTATAGTCGTATCTATCTAAATGATCTGGAGTTATATTCATCATCACAGCCACATCAGCTTTAAATTGATACATCGTATCCAACTGAAAGCTAGATAACTCAAGCACGTAAAGTGAGTGGGCATTTTCTGCTACCTGAGCAGCTAAACTTTTTCCGATATTACCTGCCAATCCCACATCAATACCCGCATGAGTTAAAATATGGTGAGTCAATAAAGTGGTTGTGGTTTTTCCATTGCTACCAGTGATACAGACATATTTTGCAGAAGAATTTCGTCCCGAAAATTCAATCTCTGAAATCACCTCTACGCCTAAAGAGCGTAATTTGACTATCAAGGGTACTGTATCTGGTATTCCCGGACTTTTTACAACAAGGTTTGCAGCAAAAATACGCTCTTCAGTATGCCTACCTTCTTCAAACTCTAGTTTGTGCTCAAGCAATACCTTTCTATAAGAATCTGTCAAAGTTGATTTATCGGATAAAAAAACTTTATAGCCTATCTTTTTTCCTAATAAAGCAGCTCCAACTCCACTTTCACCACCTCCTAAAACAACTAAATTCAACATAGTAAATCGTTTTTATCTACAAATTATTTATCTCATTTTCAAAGTCACAATGGTCAATACAGCCAAAATAATTCCTATAATCCAAAAACGATTCACAATTTTAGGCTCTGGAATTCCTTTTTTCTGAAAATGATGATGCAATGGTGCCATTAAAAAAATTCTGCGACCAGTGCCAAATCTCTGCTTAGTATATTTAAAATAAGTCACTTGTAGAACAACTGAGACATTTTCCATCAAGAAAATACCACACAAGATAGGAATTAATAGCTCTTTATGAATAATAATAGCAAATACAGCTATAATTCCACCCAATGCCAAGCTACCTGTATCTCCCATAAATATCTGTGCAGGATAAGAGTTATACCATAAAAAACCGATGGTTGCACCAATAAAAGCAGATATAAATACAACCAACTCTCCCGAATGTGGTATATACATAATATGTAGATAATCAGCATAGACCATATTACCGGATACGTAAGCTAATATACCTAAAGTAGCACCAATAATAGCAGATGTACCCGTTGCCAAACCATCTAATCCATCCGTTAAATTTGCCCCATTGGAAACAGCTGTGATAATAAAAATAGTTGCAATTACAAAAAGTATCCACCCTAACATATCAGCATATTCTCCAGCCCAACTCGTAAACCAGGTATAATCAAACTCATTGTTTTTAAAAAAGGGAATAGTTGTTTTTGTTGATTTTACATCCTTTGTCAACACCTGTATCTTTCCCTCTTGAGAAAAACCTTGATCAATAGAACTTGTTTCAACTCCAATCTCATATATAGGCGTTTTCTCCCGAATCACCACATCATCGCTTACATAGAGTGTTAAACCAACAATTAATCCAAGTCCGATCTGTCCTATCACCTTAAAACGTCCTTTCAATCCATCCTTATTCTTCCGAAAAACCTTGATATAGTCGTCAGCAAAGCCAATTGCTCCTAGCCATATCGTTGAAATAATCATCAATTGGATATAAATATTATCCAAACGAGCAAATAAGAACACAGGGATAAGGATGGCTAATATAATAATGATACCTCCCATAGTTGGAGTACCTTTTTTTTCCATTTGTCCTTGAAGACCTAAATTACGAATCTCTTCGCCAATCTGCTGCTTCTGCAATAAACGAATAACTCTTCTTCCAACCACTGTTGCTATAATCAACGAAAGTATGATTGAACAAGCTGAACGAAATGTAATATATTTAAACATTCCTGCTCCAGGTAGATCACAATTTTCTAAATACTCAAATAGATGATAAAACATAACTTATAATTTAAAAATTCAGCCTTAAACCAATAATAACTCCATTTATTTACAATACGATTCAACTCACATTAAGAGCAAGCAAACAACTCTCTAATCACCTCTCTGTCATCAAAATGATATTTCACTCCTTTGATCTCTTGATAATTTTCATGCCCTTTACCTGCCACCAAAACAATATCTCCCTGCTTTGCCATCAAAAGTGCCTTTTGAATCGCCTCTTTACGATCTGTTACAGACTCCACTTTATCACGATATTCATCCTTCACTCCTGCCTGCATATCTCGAATAATATCCTCAGGCTCTTCAGATCTTGGATTGTCCGATGTTAATATTATTTTATCACTATATCGACAAGCAACATTTGCCATCTCTGGACGCTTCGTCTTGTCACGATCTCCACCCGCACCGACAACTGTTATGACGATATTGTTTTTTCCTAATAATCCTTTTATAGTAGATAGCACATTTTCAACAGCATCTGGAGTATGAGCATAATCTACGACTGCCATCACTCCTGTTTTTGATATAATCGTCTCAAAGCGACCAGTAACAGGAGTCAGCATACTAATGTGTTTTAATACATCTTCTTTGACTAGTCCTAATAAACAAGCAGAAGCATAAACAGCTAAAATATTATAGGCATTAAAATCTCCTGTGAATTTAGTCCAGACCTCTACACCATCCAATTTCAGCAATGTTCCATCTAAACGCTTCTCTATAATTTTACAATTCAGATCTGCCATTGAACGACAAGAGTAGGTATACTTCCTTGCAACGGTATTTTGCAACATAAGCATTCCATTTTTATCATCCATATTTGTCAATGCAAAAGCATGAGAGGGCAGATAATCAAAAAATCCTTTTTTAGCCTCTATATAAGATCTAAAAGTCTTGTGATAATCCAAATGATCATGGGTAATATTTGAAAAGATTCCTCCATCAAAATCTAAACCAGCAATTCTTTTCTGACTGATAGCATGTGAACTAACCTCCATAAAACAGAATTCACAACCAACATCCACCATACGACGCATATACTGATTGATAGCAACGGCATCAGGAGTGGTGTGTGTTGCATCTATTTTTTCATCTCCAATATAATTGCAAACAGTGGATAATAAGCCCACTTTATGCCCTGCTAAACGAGCCAGATCATATAATAAAGTCGCTGTTGTTGTTTTTCCATTGGTACCAGTGATACCCACAAATTTTAAAGAACGAGATGGATTGTCGTAATAATTTGAGGCTATAATTCCCAATGCAAAGGAAGTATCACCCACCACAATATAAACAACAGCTTCCGATAGATTACTGGGTAGTTCTTCACACACAATAACCACTGCTCCTTGTTCTATGACTTGCGCAATAAAAATATGCCCATCTGTACTCACTCCTCGTTGAGCAACAAATAAATCACCTGCACAAACTTTGCGTGAATCAAAATGCACTTTCTCGATCTCAATATCTAAATCTCCAATTGCATTTATAATTTTTACCCCAACGAGTAAGTCTTTTAATTTTTTCATATCGCTATCCATCTTTGATATTACTACCTCAATACAATTTGTACATAAGAACCATGAGCCACTTCACTTCCTGCTCTTACCGACTGCTGTCTTACCATTCCCGAACCAATAACTCCGACCCTTAATCCTGAATTTTCCAATACATAAATAGCATCTCTCAACCCCATTCCATTGACATTTGGAACTGTCGAAAAGTTAATTCGCCTAGGCTTTACAACAACATTCTCCGCTTCATTACTGGCTGTAATAACCCAATCGGCTCCCTTTGTATCCCTCACTCCATCTAAATCCATATCCAAATCATCAAAAATTGTCTGAAAATCTTCTTTCAACCCATTTTTACTAATAGGTAGGCTTTTCTCTGATTCATAATCAGGCTTACCATACTGAACATAAGCCATTGAATATACCTTGTCAGCTATCTCTTTGAATACAGGTGCAGCAACAGTTGTTGCGTAATAACCATTTCTTGGATTATCTATAACTACAATACACGAGTACAATGGTTTATCAGCTGGAAAATACCCTACAAAACTAGCCCGATACCGTCCTCCTCCATACCCCATTGCGCCACTAATTTGTGCCGTTCCTGTTTTACCAGCAATCCGATATTTAGGCGTATATATATTCTTAGCTGTTCCATTTTCAACCACTCCTTCGAGCATCTTTTGTAGCTCTTTCAATGTTTTATTACTACACAATCGACTTCCAACTTCTTCCGTATCAAAAGATTCAATCACCTCTCCACGATTACAGATCTCTTTTACCAAACGGGGACGCATTCTTTGTCCAGCATTCGCAATTGCATTATAAAAAGCTAATATCTGTAAAGATGTCATTTCTAATTCATAACCTACACTCATCCAAGGTAGAGTTATACCCGACCAGGTTTTATCACTAGGATACTTAATATATGGCTTTGCCTCTCCAGGCAAACAGATATCTATTTTTTTATCCAAACCCATCGAATACCAACGATTTATAAATTTTTCTGGATCTTTTTTATAGTATTTGTCAACTAATTTCGCAATACCATTGTGCGATTTTTCCATTATCCGACTCACTGTAACACGTCCAACACCCTTCCCATCAGACTCGTGTAAATACTTACCATAAAATTCATATTTACCAGCCGACCCTAAATCTATTGTATCATATGGACGAACATGACCATCCTCTAACAAAGCAATCATGGTAGCCGCTTTTATCACCGATCCTGGCTCAACGGCATCACCAATTGCAAAGTTTTGCTTTTCAACATACCCTCCTTTGCTATTTGCCATATTAGCAATAGCTAATATATCACCAGTTGCCACCTCCATCAAAATAGCTGAACCATGAGTTGCCTCACTTTTTTCCAACTGCTTTTTCAAGGCATGCTGCACTATATCCTGATAATCAACATCTATAGTGGTTACAACATCATGTCCATCTATGGGTTCTTTTTCCGTTAATACCATCCAAGTTCCAGACATCATTTGCTTAACGCCCTCTCCATTTTCACCTTTCAACTGTTTTTCAAAAGCAGCCTCTAAACCAACATACCCTTCCTTTAAGCCAGTAACAGATTCATTTAAAGAACCGATTGTACGTGTCGCTAAATTCTTATGTGGCAGTATACGCTCATCGTAAATCACCACTTGAAAACCACCTTTATTTCTTCCCAATCTAAAAATTGGGAAGCTTCTGATTCTTTTTAGCTCATTATGATTTACTCGACGTTTATTGATCAACAAATAACGATTGGGATGACTACCATTTCTAGCACGTGTTAACTTCTCCTTATAGTACTGCTTACTCCTATCTCTAAAAAAAGAGGAAAGACAATAAGCCAGACTATCTATATTTTCCTGGAATACTTTTTTATTCACAGTAATGCCATCAAATCTCAATTCATAATAGGGAACAGATGTCGCTAAAATTCTTCCATCTGAAGCCCAAATATCTCCTCGATTAGGAGCGATAGCAATAGGAAGTGGATTCCTAGCAGCATCTCTCCATTCCTTCCCTTCAATAGTCATCACATAAGTAGCTTTGACCAATATAAGACCACAGCACAGCACAATAATAACATACACCATTATTGCTCTCCATGTTATCTCATTCTTTATAGCCATACTTACCTCCTATATAATTTGACTGGCGGCTCCTTGCTCTCTTTCAAGCTTAGTCCTTCCTGTTTTATGCGCTTAATTACTTCTGATTGCTTCCGAATAAACATCAAATCGGCAGCAGTAGTTATCGACTCAAATCTTAAATCTTTTACCTCCTTTTCCAAAACAATCTTTTCTCTATGCAATCTTTCTGTTGCATATCCATTAGCGATATAACAAATACCCAAACTAGCAACAAATAAGACAAGCCAAATGTTATGCTTTACTTTTTCAGCCAACAAACTCCCCTCTAGTAAACTTTTTACAGAAATACTAGCCTGCGATTCTTTTAAATTGCCCTCTTCTTGCTTATCGTTTAAATGATCATCTATCATGGTCTCGCGCAATTATTTCTTCTCTGCAATTCTCAATTTAGCACTACGAGCCCTTGGATTTCTCTCTAATTCTTCTTCTGATGACACAATCACTTTACGATTAATCAGTTCAAAATTATGATTGATATGCCCATAAAGTAGGTCTTTATCGACTTTGCCCTCTACATTGCCCGACTTCATAAAATTCTTCACGATACGATCTTCTAAAGAATGATATGTAATCACCACTAATCTACCGCCTGGCTTCAACACTTTCATTGACTGTATCATCATCTCCTTTAAAGCATCAAGCTCACCATTCACCTCTATTCTTAAAGCCTGATAAACTTTAGCCAAATATTTTTTCTCTTTCAACCTTGGAATACATGGAGATATTACCTGATAAAACTCATCGGATGTATGAATTGGATTCACCTCTCTTGCCCTTATTATAAAATCAACCAATCTGCGAGCATTTTCAACCTCACCATAGTTTCTAAAAATAGCAATTAATTGGTCTGCTTCATAGGTATTTAAAACAATTGCGGCTGTCAAGCTCTTTCTACGATTCATACGCATATCCAATTCTGCATCGAACCGAAAAGAGAAACCCCTATCTGCCTCATCAAACTCATGAGAAGAAACACCTAAATCTGCTAATATCCCATCAACCTCTTCATGACCATAATAGCGCATAAAGTTATGCAAATATTTAAAATTATGATTTACCCATATAAAACGATCATCATCAGGAACATTGACCAATGCATCCTCATCTTGATCAAATCCCAACAAGCATCCCTTTGCATCCATACGACGCAAGATTTCTCTAGAATGACCTCCTCCTCCAAATGTCAAATCCATATACACCCCCTCAGATTGAATATTCAATCCAGAAATAGACTCTTCCAATAAGACTGGAACATGATATACCGTCTCCATATTTTTTTTTAAAATTAAAGTCCTACAATTATTCGATCTTAAATATCTCTTCTGCCAATTTCCCCAACACCTCTGGCTCTACAGCGACTTGTTCATAAGTTTTCACATCCCAAATCTGAATCAAACGATCCTGAGCCGCTAGAATGAGATCTTTATCAACCCCTACATCCTCCAACATTTTACGAGGCAATAATATACGACCATTTGCATCCATCTCTACCTCCTGTGTTCCGCGGCAATACTCGCGAATAAAAACAGTATGCTTGGCATCAAACATATTCAACTTCCCCTTAACACTAGCGATCATCCGCTCCCACTCATCCATCGGATACATATCAATGCACTTTTCGAAAATATTTTTACGCAAAACAAATACAGACTGCTGCGATGTCGACATCCCCCTCCGAAAAGCGGCTGGCACTACAACACGACACTTCGCATCTGCTTTACACGTATAATCTCCAATAAAAGAGCACATATTTTCAATGATTATATCCTAATTACCAACAACTTACACAACAGTAACGATCCATAAAATTGAGGTGTTCTTTTGATGATGTAAAGTTAAGATATTATTCCCACTTTAATCCACTTTAATCCACTTTTTTATGAAAAGTTCTTTAACTCAACGCCAAGAGTCGAACAAGCACTTTCCTCAAACAGACTCGTATCTTTTTTTTATTTTAGTTTATGACATAAAATTATTGTATAAACCACCGCTAAATCATAAAAAATAGATATTTTTGTAGACTGATGAAGATTGACTATATAAATATTTCTAAACGGACCATACATTTATTACTACAACCAAACAACGCTTGGAAGCAGGTATTAAAAGAACAACAAAAAGATAAAGATCTCTTTTATAGTTATCTGCTACCTCTTGTTTTAGTCGTCTCTGTACTCGTATTTTTGATTAGTCTATTCACTCACACAATATTACAATCAATTGGATTATCCCTGATAAACTTAATTTCTGCCCTCAGTGGAACCTGGTGCGCTTATGTTATTTCACGAGAATATCTATGTAGTAAATTAAATTATTACCCAGCTCAAGCCTTAAACCTGACTGTATATAGTGCTGCTATTTTTACTATCTTTCATGGTATTGGAACAGCCTTAGATTTTTTATTTATCGGCCAATTATTCACCCTATTTAGCTTCGTTTTCATTCGAACATTATATATGGGCATCACACAATTACCCCAACTAGCAAACAAACAAAAGACTAATATCTTAGTTATTATGGCATTGTCAATTATCTGCATACCTATCATTATCTCTCAAATTTTAATGATTGTATTGAGTGTCTCTGCTATTAATGTATAACCACAAAGTATCAAATTATGGCAAACGAAATAAATATACGCAATAGACGCGCTTCATTCGACTATGAATTTATAGAGGAATATAATGCAGGAATGGTCCTCACAGGAACTGAAATAAAATCTATTCGAGCCGGAAAAGCCAGTCTTGTGGATTCTTATTGCTACTTTAATAGAGGCGAATTATGGATTAAAGGGATGAATATCTCTGAATACAAACTAGGTACATATTATAACCATGATGAAAGAAGGGAGCGCAAACTTCTACTAAGTCGTAAAGAACTGGAAAAATGGGAGCGCAAAACAAAAGAGTCTGGACTGACTATTATTCCCACCAGAATATTCCTAAATGCAAGTGGATATGCCAAAATACATATAGCCTTAGCGAAAGGTAAAAAAGAATTTGACAAACGAGAGACGATGAAACTCAAGGATGCAAAAAAGGATATGGATAGAGCAATGAAACACTAAAAAAAGAGAAACAGATGAGAACTACATTTATTTTAATTACACTTCTTGTTATTAGCAGCATACTATCTGCTCAGGAGAGTAATAATGGAAAAAAACTATGGGCAAAATCCATATTAAACCAAAAAGCCCCAGAATTAGTTGTAAAAGAATGGATTTCCCAAAAACCGAACACCAAAGGTCTGTTTATTTTAGTTGACTTTTGGGCAACTTGGTGTGGTCCTTGCAGAAAAGCGATACCCGAACTCAATGAGATACAAAAGGAATTTAAAGAAGACTTAGTCGTTGTAGGAATTTCAGATGAAACAGCCGATAAAGTAAAGGCTATGAAACAACCTATAATTGAATACTACCACGGAATAGATACAGAAGGAGGCATGAAGAAAGCCTTGTCTGTTAAAGGTATTCCACACCTTATTCTCATCGATCCTCAAGGCATTGTGCGCTGGGAAGGCTATCCTTTACTCACGGGACACGAACTGACCGTAGAAGTCATCGAAAAACTGATTCAAAAATACAAGTAAATATAATCAATAAGCTTAGTCCTGTTCCAGAGCTAAGCTTATTTTATTTCAATATCTACTTAATAGTTTGCACTTCCTCAAATCCCTGTCCAAACACTCCCATTACTGTATTCATGGTCATAAAGACATTGGGGTCTACGTGTTTTGCAATTCTTAATACATCAATCGCTTGATTTTTAGGAACAACTACAAATAGCATTTTTTTAGCTTGACCACTATACCAACCGATACAGTCAACAACTGTGACTCCATGTCCAATTTCTTTAGAGACTCGATCTGCAACCAGTTCATATTGTTCAGAAAAGATGAATAGTTGAGCAGATTGTTTTCTACCAGTTAAAATAAAATCGACTGTAAAAGCAACAACCCCCATCATCACGAAACCATACATCAATCCCTCTATATTAAAATTGATCAGTAAACTGCACAGAATCACAATACAATCACAATACATCAACATTCTACCGGCACTAATATTTCTGTACTTGGTAACAATCATTGCTATGATATCAGTACCACCTGTACTTCCTCCCACAGACAACGCTATTGAAATACCGAGACCGGCAAAGATTCCTGCAATAATAGTACTCATAAATTTGTCACTAACAAAAGCCTCTGGTATTAAAGGCTGCAGAATACTCATAAGAACACTTCCAACAAGAATGGCAAACACAGTTTTTGCTCCAAATTTAGGACCTAAAATCTTCAAAGCAATTCCAACCAACAATATATTAATCAGTCCATACCCTATTCCCACTGGAATCGTTTCACCACTCAAATAATAAAGGATGGTACTTAAACCAGTAGCACCACCACCAACTATTTTGTGTGGCACTAAAAAACCAAGAGCTGCAATGGAATAAATAAGCATTCCCAATGTTATTAATAGGTATGCCTTTGCTTCTTTTTTAAAATGTTTTTTTTGCACAATCACTATTTTTAATATATATAAACACCTATCCTTTTTGAATTTTTGACCAATTATCTTTTAAACCAACAGTTTTATTAAAGATTAATTGCCCCTCTTTTGAGTCTAAATCTACACAGAAGTACCCCAAGCGTTGAAATTGAAATCTCTCACCTGGCATTGCACTACTTAGTGCTGCTTCTAATTTACATCCTTTCAACACCTGTAATGAATCCTCGTTAAAGAACTCTTTAAAGTCTACATCTTTATGCCCAGCAGGATCTTCATCCTTAAATAATCGATCGTATAACTTAACCTCTGCATCAATTGCATCAATTGCAGACACCCAATGTAAAGTTCCTTTGACTTTTCGCTTACTAGCTTCACTACCACTACCACTACGTGAATCAGGATCATACGAACAATGAATCACTGTTATATTTCCATTTTCATCCTTTTCAACTCTGGTACATTCTACAATGTATGCACCTTTCAACCTCACCTCTTTACCTAATCCCAATCGGAAAAATTTCTTTGGAGCATCCTCCATAAAATCCTCACGCTCAATATACAACTCACCAGAAAAAGCAACCTGTCTCTTTCCTGCTTCTGGATCTTCTGGATTGTTTTCAATCTCAACATACTCTGTTTGTCCTGCTGGATAGTTGTCAATCACGACCTTTACGGGATCAAGTACAGCCATAACACGTGCAGCTGTTTTATTCAAATGCTCTCGAATGCAAAATTCTAACAAAGCCATATCTACAACTATTTCACGACGCGCTACCCCCACTTTCTCTGCAAACATTCTAAGAGCTTCAGGTGTATATCCTCTACGACGCAAACCACAAACTGTTGGCATACGAGGATCATCCCATCCTGCTACATATTTTTTCTCTACAAGTTCCAACAATCGTCGCTTACTCATCACCGTATAATTCAGATTTCGACGAGCAAATTCGATCTGACGAGGACGGTATTCTGTTGTTGTCAACTGATCTAAATACCAATTATATAAAGGACGGTGAACTTCAAACTCCAAAGTACATATAGAATGAGTGATTCCCTCCAAATAATCACTTTGTCCATGTGTAAAATCATACATGGGATAAATACACCACTGATCGCCTGTTCGATGGTGATGACAATATATAATACGATACATAATCGGATCTCGCATCAACATATTGGGATGAGCCATATCAATCTTTGTCCGCAATACACGACTACCTTCAGCAAATTCTCCATTTCTCATCCCACGAAACAAGGTCAAATTTTCATCCACAGAACGCTCTCTATAAGGACTATTTACACCAGGTTCATTTACATTTTTACGACCAGCACTGATCTCTTCTGCCGTTTGATCATCAATATAAGCTTTACTTTCTTTTATCAACTGCTCCGCCCAATCATATAACTGCTGAAAATAATCAGAAGCATAGTGAACTGCACCTTCCCATTGAAAACCTAACCATTTTATATCTTCTTGTATGGCATCTGTAAACTCTACATCCTCTTTTGAAGGATTCGTGTCATCAAAACGTAAATTACACTTACCATTATACTTTGCAGCTAATCCAAAATTCAAACAGATTGAAGTGGCATGCCCTATATGCAAATATCCATTAGGCTCTGGTGGAAAACGAGTATACACTTGTCCTTCATTTTTCCCTATTGCAATTTCTTCTTCAATAATTTGTTCGATGAAATTTAAAGATTTCTCTTCTTCTAGTCCTGTAATTTGTTGATTTTTATCTGTCATTTCTAATGAGTTTACAAGTTTTATAGTCTTTCTGCTAAATATTTTACCTTTTATAAGATGACAAAAGTAACTAATTTATGAGAGTTTTAAAAGTTTCCGTATATTTGTAGCGATGAAAAAAATTATCTTGATAATAATATGGGTGTTATCTTATACGATATGCTTCGCTCAGAGCGATTTTAATACCGACAATATAGATAACGAAAATAATTCTGACGCCTCTAATTCTGATCAGGATTCCATTCAAGGTCCTGAGATCCCACATTTCAGGCACACTTGGAAGTGGATGAATGGCGGTGTTTACTTACAAAACATCCCTTTAGATACATTAATGAATGGTATTCAAAACTTTAATCCAATCTTTAAGAAAAGTATTTCGAATACCTATTTAGGAAATTTCCCATCTCCTTATGAATCAAATATCTTTATGGATAGAAATAATGTGCAAGACTTTTATCCCCTAACTTATATTCGAGCCTACCTTTTTCTTCCTGAAGATGCTTTGAATTACAATACAACCACCCCTCTTACACAACTAAAATATTTTACAGGAGGAGGAAAAGGACAAGCAGAAAATCTTCTAAGTGTGTTGCATGTACAAAATATCAATCCTTTTTGGAATGTAGGAATACGTTATCATCTACTCTCTGGAGACGGACGATATGCACATCAAAAATCAACAGCATATAATTTTTCCTTTTTCTCTAATTATGAAAGAGAACGTACCGTCTTATCATTTTTCATCAACCAAAACAATGGAGATTTTCTAGAAAATGGTGGTATAAAAGAGCGTGCAGAAATCACTGACTCAACTGAAATTGATTCAGAAAACATGCCCGTATGGCTAAATGAATATCATGAGGCTCAAAATGTCTATCGCAATACTAATTTCAACTTCCAAGCTCAATATAATCTAGGGAATCCAAAAGAAATTATTGTGGGTACAGATTCATTAAGCATGGACACCTCATACACCTATGCAGCAAAAGCAGTATTCAATTTTAAAGCAGAAGGCAATGAACATAAATATAAAGAGAAAACGATTAATCATGACTTTTATCCAAATACTTATATTGATAGCCTTCCCTACACTTATGATAAAGTGGCAAATCAAATATATGATTTATCAGCTAAATTTGTATTAAACGAACATCCTACATATAAATACTTGCCAGGCGTTTATCTGGGTTTAAATTACAAACAAGAAATTTATAACCAACGTACGGCTTACGACACAACGACGCATATTCAAAGCTTTGGAAAAACGAATTATACAGGGATGCACCTAACTGCAGGACTTTTCAATATAGACACAAGCGCACTGCTAAACTATGATTTATCAGCTAAATTATGCGTATTGGGTCACTATGTTGGAAATTTTAATATCGATGGCTACATTATTCAGGCACTAAGAAAAGATAAAAGTAGTCTACTACGTGCAGATGCAACGATAAAACTACAAAGCCCCACTCCATTTCTAGATCATTATGTAGGTAATCATAACATCTGGGACAATGATTTTAAATCAATCAAAACAATTCAAGTAGAAGGACGCTACATCAACACTCGCTTACGAACAGAATTGGGAGTTGGAATTAGCAATACATTTAGCTACATCTATTTTGACACGATTGCGGCACCACAGCAAACCAGTAAAACTTTAATGGTATTTACAGCTTGGGCTAAACAACATTTCCGCGCAGGAAATTTCCATTTCGATCAAAAAGTATACTTCCAAAAAAGTACTCAAGAAGATATCGTATCACTACCAGCCTTTTCTGTTTATTCTCATAATTATTATCAAAACCACCTTTTCAAAAAAGCTCTTGAGCTACAAATTGGTGTTGACCTTTTTTATAACACAGAGTTCTATGCAGACAACTATATGCCTTCTATTATGCAATTTTATAACCAACGAGAATTTAAAATTGGAAATTATCCCAAAGTGGATGTTTTTCTCAATTTGAAAATTCAGACAGCGATTATTTTTGCAAAATATGAGCATCTAAATTACTTGCTCAAAAGAAATGGGAATTATTTCAGTGCCTCAGATTATCCTATAAATCCAGCCATATTTAAATTCGGAATCCAGTGGAACTTTTTTGATTAATGACTATAGCTAAAATCATACCATATATCATCATTTTACTGCTTTGTTCTTGTCAATCAAAGCAAAAAGAAAAAATTGAGTTTGTAATACCTGAACCATCTCACCTAGAAAAAATATTACAAAAAGGGACTCTTGATATTTCTATATTCTATAATACAACTGACTATTATGTATACCAAGGGGTTACGCGTGGATTTCATTATGAATTAGCACAAGACTTTGCAAACTATCTAGGCGTAAAACTCAAGATAATCGAGGTGAATCATAATATTGATACAGCTATACAGCATCTACAAGATAAGCAATATGATTTATTGACAATGAGTGTTTCACAAACTCTTGCTCTCAAAAAGCAACTGGGATTCAGTCACGCTTTTTTCCAAACGGCTAAAGTACTAGTACAAAATGTAAAAAATCCCCCTATAAAAAATATAGCAGCATTAGATGAAAAAGAAGTTTTCATTTCAAAAAATGCCTCCAACTCTTATAAAAGAAGGTTAACGAAAATTCAAGATTCGTTAGGCATAGAAATTTATATTATGGAGGTCAATTTTGGCTCCAATGAAGACCTCATGTATTTGGTAGAAAATGGAACTATCGATTATATGCTTATAGATGAAAATATTGCAAATGCATCTCGATTTTCTATGAAAAATATAGACTACTCATTTAAATTACAAGATAGTATTGCTGTATCATGGGCTACAAATCCGGAGAATGAACTTTTAATCATTGAGATAAATAATTGGCTCAAACAAATCAAAAAGAATGGAAAGTTTAACTATCTCTATAAGCGCTATTTCAATAATCACAAATCAGTTCCCTCAAATACGTCTAAACATGCTATTCTACAAAAAGGAACAATATCAGTTTACGACCATCTACTCAAAAAAGAGGCTCAACGAATTGCTTATGACTGGAAACTGCTAGCAGCTATTATTTTCACAGAATCAAATTTCAATCCAGAGGCAGAATCTATAGTTGGGGCTTCTGGATTAATGCAAATTATCCCAGAAACGGCAAAACAATTCAGTGTCAGCAACTATATTCAAGCGGATAGTAACATATATGTCGGAGCATCTTATTTGCAATATTTAGATAAGTATCTCACGAAACATGTTCCTGACTCAACAGAACGAATTAAATTTGTCCTCGCTTCGTATAATGCAGGACCTGGGCATATTTTAGATGCCATACGCTTAGCCCAAAAACATGAAAAAGATCCACAAATATGGAAAGGAAACGTAGATTATTATTTACGCCATAAAAATATGCCACAATATTATCAAGATCCTTTGGCAAAAAATGGATATTGCGATGGTTCACAAGCCTATAGTTATGTTGAAAGAGTTTTAGAAACTTATACGAACTATAAAAACATTAAGTAAATATAATAATAAACAATTATTCACATTGCGAATAATTGTTTGTTTATTTATTTTTCATATCTTCGCAGCAAGATAAGTGACATCATTAAAAGTATAAATTAATGCCTTATAGAAGATTACCTAACACTGATGCAGCAAGGATTAGGGCTCTAAAAGCAGCTCTAAAAAAAGGACAACAAGAAGATCGAGATTCAATAGCCTATCCTTTTGCTCTCAAGCAAAAGATTGATTTTTTCATTCCTAAATTTGAAGCTACAATTGCAAATTCAAAGGTAGCAAGGGAAGTACAATCAAGTAGCAGTTCTAAAGTTTCTGAATATACTAAAAAAGCACGTTTATATATTTCACACTTTATTCAAGTTTTAAATTTTTGTATTGCACGAGGAGAGTTGAAGCCATCTGCACGAACATTTTATAGCTTGGATGAAAATGACTCTAAAGTCCCTTCCTTATTAAGTGAAAAAGAGTTGTTGGTGTGGGGCGAAAAAGTAATAAAAGGAGAACAAAGTCGCATTAGCAGTGGAGGAGGAAATCCAATCTACTCACCTTCAATTGCCTTAGTCAAAGCAAACTTTGAAAATTTCAAAGAGAATTATACTCAACAAAAACAATTCCAAAATAATTCAGCACGCCAAAGTAGTAATATTGTCCCATTTCGACAGGATGCTGATGCACTTATACTGGATATATGGAATCATGTTGAAGGCAAATATGAAGGAGTTAAGGATGAAGAAGAGAAAAGATATATGTGCGAGGAATATGGTTTAACCTATGTCTTCCGAAGAGGTGAAAAAGAGAGAATCAGAAGAAGAAAAGAAGCAGAAGAAATTACATTAAAACTATTCTAGCAGCTAGTCTCCATTTTTTCCCAATTTGTCTTCTAACACCACATAAAACATCTCTTCTAACTTTTCACTACGCAAAGGGTTACCCACAAAAATAACCTGATTGTCTTTGTCTAATAAAAAAGAGTGTAATTTTGAATTTTGGGGCAAGTGAGGATTCTCTTTTGCAAAAACACCACTACCATCAATAAATACAGGATAATTAAAAGCATCAATCCTTAATCCTAAGTCCACTGCTACTACCTCCTCTTCTTTGACTGGGGAGAATATAAAATAATACTTCAATCGTCCCTGATATTTTGAAGTACTCTCTATAAAGCGATTCCATAAATACATCTTTTGTACAACACATGAAGAACAGGCTGAAGAATCAGAATAAATAACTAACTTCAACTCACTATCAGCAAAATCAGTTATTAAAGTATCCCTTCCATTCATCAAATGCTGCATCTTATTCAAGGATAATTTCACCGCCTGAGATTGAAGTTGAGCAACATCTCGCTGCATATTTTCTCTTTTTTTATTACTGCAAGAATTAAAAAGAACTACAGATAATAGTATAATTATAATTTGTTTCATATCCATTCTAAATATAAGGTGTATGTGTCCTCATTTTGGATTAATTGACCCCAAATGAAGAGAAACAAAAGTACATCTTTTTCTATATAATTCGCATCCTACATTATTTTTAAATTTATCATCTTTTATCTTCTCCTTTTCGCTATTTTAGTTTTATCTTCGCAGACGAAAATTTAAAAGATAAATTCAATGTTTACATTAACGATAGCAGCTGCTACACAAGCAGTAGAAACAGATTTAAGTTTGTGGGGAATGATTCTTAAAGGAGGATGGCTAATGATTCCTATCTTTATTTTATCCATCATTTCTGTTTATATTTTTTGTGAGAGGTATGTTCTGATCCGTAAATATGCAAAAAACAATGATTCTTTTATTGGTAAAATTCGAGAATCTATCCTTGCTCAAAACATCCGTGGAGCAATCACTTTTTGTAAAGAAGAAAACACACCCATGTCTCGTATGCTTATAAAAGGTATTCAATACACACAACTACCTATATCAGAGTTAAGGGCTATTATTGAAAGTAGTGCAAATCTTCAAGTATCAGGTATGGAAAAAGGACTTTCAACCTTGGCAACTTGTGCGGGACTTGCACCTATGATTGGATTCTTAGGAACAGTCGTTGGAATGGTTCAAGCCTTTTATGACATGGCAATGGCAGGAAACAATGTAAACATCACACTATTATCTGGTGGTATATATACAGCAATAGATCGGAAGAGCGTCGTGTAGGGAAAGAGTGTTAAGATTAGTGTAG
>CAMRAP010000003.1 GCA_947039985.1 uncultured Odoribacter sp. | reverse complement strand
TAGGCAAATGGCACATCGCCAAGGCAAGCACCGCCAGCGGCGACGCCAACACCGACAGCGGACAGATCAAAGAATAGTAAACAATCAAATATAAATAAACAATGAAAATGAATCTATCAAAATCAAAGGCGTACATCGCCCTTGCCCTAATGGCAACCACCGCTTTTACGGTGTCGTGTAAGAAAGACGATAGCCCTGCACCTACACCCATCGGTATTCGCGCAACGCTTGCTAATCCAATAGATGGCACTCGCGCTGCCAATGATGTGATGTATGGTCCCGATGGTGGAAGTATCTACTTGCACTACGCAAGAGTGGGAAGCACGACAGCAGCCGTTTTTACATGTAGTAAGGAGAAATGGAGCACTGCCGCTCCACTGTTTTGGAACGATCTTGTGGCAGTGAGTAGTAAGTACCCATTCTTTGCCCTTGCCCCAGCCGTGCCTGCCGAAGCTCCAATAGCTGCCGCAGATCAAAGCACGATTGCTGCCTACACCACTGCTGATCAGCTTGTGGCATACACCGAAATGGCAACGCAAGACGTTGAAATTCCACTCGCATTTAAGCACATCCTTGCGCAATTTAAGGTGACTATCTCGGCAGCCGTAGAGGCAACCGATCCTGCCTACATCGACCCAGCTTCGGCAACGCTTACAATCGGAGGCGTACGCACCGCTTATACGATCAGCTATGATGGCACAACGAGCGAAAAACCAGCCGTGGCAACCGTAGCAGGCGATGCAAGCAATATTACCCCACACGCTAAAGCAGGCAGTTTCTACGCCGTAGCGCCAGCACAATCATTCGCCGCTGGAGCGCTTACGCTTGCCTTTGTGGTGGATGGCAAAACTTATACATGGAGCAATGAGGAGGCTATCACTTCCGTTGCAGGTATGAATGTTGCTATCCATATTTCAATCCAAAAATCGGGCATCTCTCTTCTTGCCGGTGGTATTACGCTGACCGATTGGGACAATAGCCTTACGCTAGATAACGAAACGGTAGTAGTAGATGGCTTGGTTGGCGGAACTCCCGAAGCAGGTAACATCACACCAGCCGATGGCGATGTGTTGGAATTGGCGAGCAATGGTAAAGTCGGAAAATATACGTATGCTGCTGCCGCTTGGGGAGTTACTACTCCTCTGTATTGGGATGATATGCTAGCAGGTGCTTCTACTTTCAAGGCTTTGTACACACCTGCGGCTGCCCCAGTTGTTGGCAATGAGTTGGATTATTTGATCGGTGCTGCCACCGATGTAGCTTTCGGCGCTCCAATCAATCTAAAGATGACGCACGCTATGGCGCAAGTATCTCTTGTTTTGAAAGCAGGTACGGGATATGCTAACGATGCTGAATTGCTTGCAGCTGTTGAGAGTATCACGATTGGTATGCAGACGTTAAGATCGTATTCGCTTGCTAATGGCGTTGTTTTGGATGAAGCGATTGGTACGATTGCGGCTGTGGTTGCAACTCCTTATATCGTAGCTCCACAGGTGTTAAACTCGGATAAAGGGATTAAGATTAGCTTGAATACGGGGCGTACTCATACGCTGGATCTTGCTGGCTTGAGCGTGGATGGCACTGCCATCAATGCGCTGGAAGCGGGTAAGAATTATACGATCAATGCAACGATTAGCGATAAGGCGGTAGACGCAATTAGCGTTTCGCTTGCAGCTTGGAATGCTGTTGTAACTGACGAAAAGGAGCTTGTTATCGACGGATTGACAGGTGGTGATGCGGCTGCAGGTAATATCACTCCTGCGGAAGGAGATGTATTAAAGCTTGTTGCTGTTGGTAGTGATGTGGAAGGTGTTTATGATTTTGGCACTACTGCTTGGACGTCTAAGGCTCCTATTTATTGGGGTCGTATTCCCGTAGCTGCTGATTATGGTTTTAAAGCTTTATATACGCCAGCTGTAGCTGCAATACTGGGTAATGAAAAGGATTATTATGTTGGAGGTACTGCTACAAATGTGGCTTTCGGTGCTCCGATTGATCTAAATATGGCGCATGCTATGGCGCAGGTGAAGGTGGTGTTGAAAGCTGGCAAAGGTTATATAGCTGGTGAGGTGTCTACTCCTGCAGAGGATGCGGCACTTGTTGAACTTCTTAGTAGTCGTGCAATCAACTTGAAGAAGTTGGCAACGATTGATGCCTATAATACGATTAGCTTGCTTGATGCTGTGGCAAGTATCACGGGGACTACTCCTTTTGCTAATGCAACATCATATATCGTAGCGCCTCAAACGCTTGAGGATGATAATACTATTGTGTTGACTTTGGCTACTGGACATCAGTATTCAATAAAGTTGAATACGGTGAATGTTACAGGTGGAGGAAAATTGACTGCATTGGCTGCTGGTCATATCTATACGATTACCGTTATAGTGACTGACACGGAAGCAGATTTGAGCGTTTCGCTTGCCGATTGGAATGCCGTTGAGGGCGATGGCGAAGCAAGCTAAACAGCGCCTGAACATTAAATATTATCGCGCCCTGCTTTTTGCGGGGCGCTGAAGTAAACTTAAAACAGATCACCCGTAGTATCTTTAATCAAGATGTTAGGGGTGATCTGTTTTTATGCACAGTTTTACTGGCTTGAATTGTCCTCAGTAAGTTTGTAGGTTGCCGTTTACCCAATCAAGAACTCAAACAAGATCGGGTCGTCATTCAGGTATTGATACACGATTCCTTGTTCTTCCATGCGTTCCTTTAGTCCTTCGAAATCTTTGGGGTTTTGAAGTTCCACGCCGATGAGGGCAGGTCCTTTTTCGCGGTTGTTTTTCTTCTTATATTCGAAGAAGGTGATGTCGTCATTTTCGCCTAGCGCATTGTTTACAAAGTTTTGTAGGGCTCCGGCTCTTTGTGGGAAGCGTACCACGAAATAGTGCTTGTGTCCTTCGTAGAGCATCGAGCGTTCTTTGATCTCCTCCATGCGGGTGATGTCGTTGTTGCTGCCGCTGATAACGCATACTACGTTTTTGCCCTTGATCTCCTCTTTGTAAAAACTCAAGGCGCTTATGCTTAATGCACCGGCTGGCTCAACCACAATGGCGTCGTAGTTGTATAGGTTGAGGATGGTGGAACATACTTTGCCCTCTGGAACGGGTATGATTTCATCGATCACTTGTCGGCACACCTCGAAGGTGATTTCGCCTACTTTTTGAACGGCTGCTCCGTCAACGAATTTGTTGATCTCTTTTAATTCCACCACTTTGCCATTGTCGAATGCCGCTTTCATACTGGCAGCTCCTGCGGGTTCAACGCCTATGATTTTTGTGTTTGGACTCATCATCTTGAAATAGCTGCCTAGTCCTGAGGCTAAACCGCCACCACCGATGGGTACAAATACATAGTCGATATGTTCCTTCACTTCGTTCAGTATCTCCAGTCCTACGGTTGCTTGTCCCTCAATGATTTTAGGGTCGTTGAAAGGGGGAATGAACACGAGGTTGTTTTTTTCGCAGGCTTCAATGGCAGCTGTGTTTGCTTGGTCGAAAGTGTCGCCTACTAGAATGATTTCTACGAAACCATTTCCAAACATCTTGACTTGGTTAATCTTTTGCTTGGGGGTGGTTACGGGCATAAAGATCTGACCGTTTACCTTTAGCATATTGCATGAAAATGCCACGCCTTGCGCATGATTTCCAGCACTAGCACAAGCAATGCCTCTTTCCATCTCTTCCGAATTGAGAGACCTCATTTTGTTGTAGGCTCCTCGGATTTTATAGCTTCTCACCACCTGCAAGTCTTCGCGCTTGAACAAAATGTTTGCTTCGTATTTGTCAGAAAGATGTCTGTTCTTGCTTAGTGGAGTAGGTATTAATATCTCTTTTAGCGTCTCTTCGGCTTTTTGGATCTCTTCTAGTGATGGAAAGTAAGGCTTGCTCATAATTGATATTTTAAGTTGGGTTAGTAGTGCTTGGTTTTATTTGATGTTCTTCACAATAAAATCGCCTACTTCGGTGGTGCTGTATGCCTTTCCGGTTGTGGCAATATCTTCTGTGACCATTCCACCGTCAATAGCCATATTAACAGCTTTGCGGATAGAAGCGCCTGCTGCTTTCAGGTTAAAGGCATATTCAAACATCAAAGCTGCTGAAAGTATGGTGGCTATTGGATTGGCAATGTTTTTGCCAGCTGCTTGTGGGTAGGAACCGTGAATGGGTTCAAATAGTGAGGTGTGTACACCGATGGATGCAGAGGGAAGTAAGCCCAATGAACCCGTGATTACGCTGGCTTCGTCGGTCAAAATGTCGCCAAACATATTCTCCGTGACGATGACATCAAAGTGCTTGGGTTGTTGGATTAGTTTCATGGCTGCATTGTCCACAAACATATATTCTACATCTACATTTGGATAAGAGGGAGCCATCTCCTGCACCGTTTCGCGCCATAGGCGAGAGGTGGCTAGTACGTTGGCTTTATCAACAACGGTTAGTTGATTGCGGCGACTTGCGGCATATTCAAATCCTAGTTTGCAGATGCGCTTGATTTCTGCTTTGGTATATACACAGCTATCGAAAGCGGTTTGTCCATCCTCTGAACGTCCTTGTGGCTTACCGAAATAGATGCCGCCAGTTAGTTCTCGGACACAGATAAAATCAGCATCTTCCACCAACTCTCTGCGTAGAGGCGAACGGTCGATGAGTGATTTAAACACATTCACTGGTCGGATGTTGGCATACAAGCCTAGTTTTTGGCGCATGGCTAACAAACCTTGTTCTGGTCGTACTTTGGCTTTCGGGTTGTTGTCGAAACGCGGATCGCCAATGGCTCCGAAAAGGATGGCATCAGCGTCCATACAAATTTGGTGAGTCTCCTCTGGATAGGGATTCCCCACTTTGTCAATGGCTGCTGCTCCAACAAGGGCATAGGTGTATTCTACTTTATGACCGTAAAGGGTGCATACTGCATTGATTGCTTTTACGGCTTGTTCTACTATTTCTGGTCCAATACCATCACCAGGTAATACTGCTATTCTTAAGTCCATGTGTTTTATCTGTTATCTTTCTATTTCAAATTTTTCTATCTCGGGATGCTTGCTGATTAGGTAATCTACATCATCGTATCCTTTTAAAAGGCACTCTTTTTTATAGGAGTTGATTTCAAAGGTTTCGCTTTGGGTTTCGCTTTTGCTTTCAGTTTCGCCACTGGCAACAATGGCGATGCTTTGCTTCTCCAAGTTCACTTGGATTTGAGTTTTGGGGTCTTGCTTAATGGCGTCAAATAGTTTGGCTAAAAAACTTTCGGACACTTGCACGGGTAGCAAGCCGTTGTTTAGGGCATTGTTTCTAAAGATGTCGGCAAAGAAACTAGATACCACCACTTTAAATCCTGCTCCATAGATTGCCCATGCAGCGTGTTCGCGACTGGAACCACAGCCAAAGTTTTTGCCTGCCACTAATATCTGTCCCGCATAAATGGGGGAGTTCAGTGCAAAGTCTGCTTTGGGATTTCCATCCGTATCATAGCGCCAATCGTAGAACAATTGCTTTCCAAAACCTTCCCGTGTTGTTGCTTTTAGATAGCGAGCAGGGATGATTTGGTCGGTGTCGATATTCTCAATCGGAAGAGGTATTGCTGTGGAGCTAAGGTTTATAAATTTATCTAACATAGCTTTATAGGTTATTAGGGTCTGTGATTACTCCTGTGATTGCTGCCGCTGCTGCCACTAATGGTCCTGCCAATAGGGTGCGTGAATCGGGACCTTGTCGTCCTTCAAAGTTGCGATTGGAGGTGGCAACACAGTATTTGCCCGCAGGGATTTTATCATCGTTCATGGCTAAGCAGGCAGAGCATCCGGGTTGGCGCAGTTCAAAACCAGCGGCTTCGAGTGTGTCTTTTATACCCTCTTCGATGGCTTGTTTTTCAACTGGCTTGCTGCCGGGAACAATCCAAGCGATTACACCTTCGGCTTTCTGTTTCCCCTTTACATAGTCTGCAAAGGCTCTTAGGTCTTCGATGCGTCCATTGGTGCAACTGCCCACAAATACGTAGTCGATGGCCTTGCCGATCAATTTTTCTCCATCTTGGAAACCCATGTATTCCAATGATTTTAGGAATGAAGGGCGTGAGCTTTCTTCTATTTCACTGACTTTAGGTAGGCTATCATTAATAGAAATGCCCATTCCAGGATTGGTGCCATAGGTAATCATGGGGAAGATGTCGGCTGCATCGAAAGTAATCTCTTGGTCGAATACGGCATCTGCATCGCTTTTCAAAAGTTTCCACTCTCCCAAAGCTTTTTCCCACGCTTCGCCTTGTGGGGCAAATTCTCGTCCTTTGATATAGGTGAAAGTGGTTTCGTCGGGTGCAATCATTCCACCACGCGCGCCCATCTCTATACTCATATTGCAAATCGTCATTCTTGCTTCCATCGAAAGCGAGCGAATGGTGCTCCCTGCAAATTCGATAAAATAGCCTGTTCCTCCGTCTGTGCCTAGTTTCGATATGATGTATAGTATCACATCTTTGGAACATACGTTGGGATGAAGAGCGCCGTTGACGTTGATACGCATGGTTTTAGGCTTGCTTTGCAATACGCATTGCGAGGTTAAAACCATCTCCACTTCACTGGTTCCGATGCCGAAAGCAACACATCCTAAGGCTCCATGCGTGGAGGTGTGACTGTCGCCACAAACGATGGTCATGCCCGGTTGAGTCATGCCTGTTTCGGGTCCCATCACATGAATAATACCATTCTTAGGCGTTCCCACCTTGAAGATATTGATTCCAAATTCCTCGCAGTTTTCTTCTAGTGTAGATAGTTGTTGCGCTGAAAGTGGGTCTTCTACTGGAAGGTGTTGATTCTTCGTAGGTATATTGTGGTCGGGACTTGCCGTGATTTGCTCGGGGCGAAAAACCTGCATTCCTCTAGCGCGTAGTCCCTCGAAAGCCTGCGGACTGGTTACTTCGTGGATGTATTGTCGGTCAATATACAATACACACGAGCCTCCTGCCATGGTTTCAATGGTGTGTGCATCCCAAATTTTATCGAATAGCGTATTCATCTGTTTTAATTAGTGGTCGTTATTTATGAAATCTTAGAAATAGCATCTATAAATGATTCTACTGATGCTGTGATGATGTCTGTGTTGGCACCAAATCCGTGATATATCTTTCCTTTGTGTGACACTTGCATATGCACTTTTCCGAGGTCGTCACTACCGCGAGTCATCGCTTGAACCAAATACTCTTCAACGTGTACGCGTCTTTTTGTGATGTTCTTGACGGCTGTAATGGCTGCATCTACGGGTCCATTTCCACTAGCTGTTTCGGTGAATACATCTCCCAAGAAGCTCAGTTGTACGGTTGCTGTTGGTATGGTGCTTGAACCACAAACCACTTGTAGCGATTCTAATATCATGCCTCGTTTTTGGCGAGAGTTCTCCGTACCGATTAACACCTCTAAATCGCGAGTGGTGATGTCTTTTTTCTTATCGGCTAGTTCAAGAAAACGTTGATAGATTGCCTCTAGTTCATCGTGATCTGGATTATAGTTAATCTCTAGTAGGTGGTGTTTTAAGGCTGCACGACCGCTACGAGCTGTCAATACAATACTGGATTGGTCTACACCCACCGTTTCAGGGTCGATAATTTCGTATGTCTCTCTGTTTTTCAATACTCCATCTTGATGGATTCCAGAAGAGTGTGCAAAAGCATTGCGTCCAACGATAGCCTTGTTTAATTGTACCGGTGCACGCATTAAACTAGATACTAATCGGCTGGATGTGATAATTTCTTTGGTGTTTATGCCCATCTCAAAGTCTAAATTCTTGTGACAATGAATGGCCATCACCACCTCCTCTAATGCAGAATTTCCTGCTCGTTCGCCAAGTCCGTTGATGGTTACTTCCACCTGACGAGCACCGTTTTGCACGCCGGCAAGGGTGTTTGCTGTTGCCATTCCTAAATCGTTGTGGCAATGAGTGGCGAGAATCGCTTTGTCAACATTGGGGACATTGTTCATCAAATAGGCAATCTTTTCGCCATATTCATTCGGTAGACAATAGCCCGTTGTGTCTGGAATATTCACAACCGTTGCTCCTGCCTTAATCACGGCTTCAACAACTTTTGCTAGGAATTCATTGTCTGTACGTCCTGCATCTTCAGCGTAAAATTCAACATCATCCACATATTGTCGGGCGTAGGATACGGCTTCGATAGCTCGTCGGATGATTTCGTCTGGAGTGGTTCTGAGTTTGTCCTTAATATGATACATCGAAGTACCGATACCCGTATGGATACGTCCTCTTTTTGCATACTTCAGTGCTTCGGCTGCTACTTCGATATCTTTTTTTACGGCTCTTGTTAGGGCACAAATGATTGGATTGGTAACTGCTTTAGATATCTCTACCACCGAATTAAAATCTCCAGGACTAGAAATCGGGAATCCCGCCTCAATAATGTCTACGCCTAATCTTTCCAGCTGACGTGCCACCTCTATCTTTTCAATGGTGTTTAACTGGCAACCAGGAACTTGCTCTGCATCTCTTAGGGTAGTGTCGAATATGTATATACGTTTGGACATATGTAATAAGTTGTTTTAAGTTTCGCAAGTAGGTATTGCTAGCTACTTGCGAATCTTGAATAAGGAATTGTGAATACTTCTTTATACGATAGCTTTCATGGCTGTCATCGCTTCTCTAAGCTCTGCACCAATCAGTTCTACGGGATGGTAACGAATTTCGTCGTTAATGCTTACTAGTTCGATGTTGCTAACTCCTGCGTTTATGCCTTCATTAAAGTTCTTTCCAATCATATTGGTTGTCATATCCTTCATAAACTCTTCCAATAAAGGTTTGCAAGCGTGATCGAAAAGATAACAACCATATTCTGCTGTATCTGAAATCACTCTATTCATCTCAAATAGTTTTTTGCGAGCAATTGTGTTCGCAATAAGCGGGGTTTCGTGGAGTGATTCATAATAAGCACTTGCGTCTTTTATTCCTGTCTCTGTCATTGTTTCAAATGCCAACTCAACACCCGATTTTACGAAAGCAACCATTAGAAGTCCGTTGTCGAAATACTCTTGTTCGCTGATTTCCATATCGCCAGCAGGAGTCTGCTCAAAGGCTGTTTCGCCAGTTGCAGCTCTCCAAGTCAATAGGTTTACGTCATCATTTGCCCAGTCTTCCATCATCACTTTTGAAAACTCACCGCTCATAATGTCATCCATATGCTTTTGGAATAGTGGACGCATAATCGTCTTTAGATCGTCAGCAATTTTAAATGCCTCTATTTTCGCAGGATTCGAAAGACGATCCATCATGTTTGTAATACCTCCTATCTTAAGCGCTTCTGTGATGACTTCCCAGCCGTATTGAATAAGCTTCGAAGCGTAAGATTTTTCTATGCCTTGCTCCACCATAAGGTTAAACGAAAGGATAGAACCTGTTTGCAATAAGCCACAAAGAATCGTTTGCTCGCCCATTAGGTCTGATTTTACTTCAGCGACAAAGGATGAGTGTAGTACTCCTGCACGATGTCCTCCTGTTGCTGCGGCGTATGCCTTTGCTATTTCGAAACCATCGCCATTGGGATCATTTTCTGGATGAACAGCGATAAGTGTAGGTACACCAAAACCGCGCTTGTACTCTTCACGCACTTCAGAACCCGGAGATTTAGGCGCTACCATCACCACTGTGATGTCTTCACGCACTTCCATTCCTTCTTCCACGATGTTGAATCCATGTGAATACGAAAGAGTTGCTCCTTTTTTCATCAAAGGCATGACCGCGCTAACTACTGTTGTATGTTGCTTGTCGGGAGTTAGGTTTATCACCATATCTGCTGTTGGGATCATTTCTTGGTAGGTGCCTACTTTGAACTTGTTTTCAGTAGCATTTTTCCACGATTGACGCTGTTCTTTAATCGCAGCATCTCTAAGCGTGTATGATATATCTAAGCCAGAGTCACGCATGTTTAGTCCTTGATTTAGTCCTTGCGCTCCGCATCCTACGATGACTATTTTTTTCCCTTTCAGTTTTTCTACCCCTGAAGAAAATTCATTGATATCCATGAATTCACAAACGCCTAATTGGTTTAATTGCTCACGTAATGATAGGGTGTTAAAATAATTTTTCATCTTGTTTTTTATTCTATTGGTTAAATGTTTTTGTTGATTGATTCTAGATATTCATCTAGTAGCTCGTGTTTTGATTTGATGATTGCCACCTGTCCTGAGCGCACAAACTGCTGTACGCCGTAAGGTTTTAGCAATTCAAATAGAGCTTGCGTATCCTGTTTATGTCCTGTCTTTTCAAGGATGATGTAGTCGTCAAAGATCTCCAAAATGCGTACATGATGATCGCGTACGAGTTTTTCAACATTGGTGCTGCGAGTCACTTTATACAGTGCAATTTCTTGTTGAACCACTTCGTCTTGAGTGTAAACAAATGCTTTTAGTACATCGATTATTTTCTCAATCTGTTTGGCTGCCTTTTCTATTTGCTCTGACTCCGTGGAGACGATAATTGTAAATTTGTGGATGCCTTGTAATGCCGATTCGGACACGGTTAAGCTCTCTATATTGATGCTCCGTTGGGTAAGCACTGCTGTTATCTCACCTAGTAATCCTACTTTGTTCTCGGAAAAAACGGTAATAATGTATTCTTTATTCATTGTCACTTTATTTAAGTGGTTAGTCTTAATGATCTATTGGGTCAGGGGTTTGTTTCAGTCGCTTACTCTAATCTTACATCTTCTACCGAAGCCCCTGCTTGTACCATTGGAAATACGTTTTCCTCTTTTTCTACACGAACCTCCAATAGATAAGCCCCTTTGTGTGCTTTCATTTTTTTGATCGCTTCTTCTAAATCTGCTCTCTCCTCAACACATTGGTAAGCAATGCGGTTGGCTTGAGCGATGAGTCCAAAGTCGGGGTTAATCATCTCCGTAAATGAATATCGCTTGTCAAAGAATAGCTCTTGCCACTGGCGAACCATGCCAAGGAATGAGTTGTTTAGTAGTATGACTTTGACATGAATATCAGATTGGAATATCGTTCCAAACTCTTGGATAGACATCTGTAAACCTCCATCTCCTACAAATAAACAAACTTCACGTTCCGGGCAACCTAATTTTGCGCCAATGGCAGCCGGAAGTCCAAATCCCATTGTGCCTAAGCCCCCAGAAGTGATTATACTGCGAGGACGAGTGTAGCCAAAAAAGCGTGCGGCAACCATTTGCTGTTGTCCCACATCGGTGACCATTATGGCATCGTCATTATAGGCTTTTGATACGCCGCTAACGACTTCGCCCATGCGAACTTGTGGGCTTGTTGGGTGTATCGATGGTTCTATTATGGCGTTGTATTCAATATTATAACAAGCTTTAAACTCAGCAATCCAATCCTTGTGATGCTTTTGAGCCAATAGTTCTGTTAATACGGGTAAGCTCTCTTTTACATCACCAATAACAGGAACATCTGCATAGATGATTTTGTTGATCTCCGAAGGGTCAATGTCCAAATGGATGATCTTTGCATTCTTTCCGAATGTCTCTGGCGTGCCAGTTACTCTATCATCAAAGCGCATCCCGATAGCAATTAATAAATCGCAATCTTTGTTTTTAACATTCGGAGCGTAGTTTCCGTGCATGCCCAACATCCCTACGTATTGTGGGTGATTGGTGGGTAGGGCTGAAAGTCCTAGTAAAGTTGATGCAGCAGGGATGCCACTCTTCTCTAAGAAAGCTTTTAACTCCTCGCCTGCTTCGCCTAAAACAACTCCTTGTCCTACTAATACCAGTGGGCGATTAGAAAGGTTAATCAATTTTGCAGCCTCGGCAATCTTCTCCTTGTCAAGGACAGGGTAGGGGTGGTAGCTGCGTATAAAGTTCACTTTTTCATAGTGGAATTCTGCCAACTCCATCTGTGCATCTTTAGTGATGTCGACCACCACAGGGCCTGGACGACCCGATTGTGCAATGTAGAAGGCTTTTGCAATGGCAGCAGGAATGTCTGCTGCTCGTTTCACTTGGCAATTCCACTTGGTGACAGCTTGGGTGATCTGTATGAAATTAGTCTCTTGAAAGGCATCTGTTCCCAAAGCACCAGAGGCAACTTGTCCGCTGATTAGCACAATGGGGGTGGAGTCCAATAAAGCATCTGCTAGACCAGTCACTGTATTCGTTGCACCCGGTCCTGAAGTTACAATACATACACCCGTCTTGCCAGAGGCACGTGCATAACCTTGTGCAGAGTGTACGGCACACTGTTCATGGCGTACAAGAATATGGTTGACTCGGTCTCGATAATCATAAAGAGCATCATAAACAGGCATAATGGTTCCTCCAGGATAGCCAAAGATGGTGTCAACACCTTCTGCAAGAAAAGATTCGATAACTGCTTTAGAGCCCGAAAAGTAGTTGTTGTTGTCTTGATTATTCATATCGTTTGTATATAGTGTATCGTATTCAAAATTATTCTATAATTCTAACAGCTCCTCTATCGGCTGAGCTTACTAACATGGCATAGGCTTTTAGGGAAGTCGGTACTTTACGGTCGCGACCAATAGGGGTAAACACCTTTTGCTCTGCTCGGCGTGTTGCCAGCTCTTCGTCGCTAATCAGTAGGTTAATACTTCGATTTGGAATATTGATTTCGATAGGGTCGCCATCCCGAACCAAACCAATCGCTCCACCTGCCGCTGCTTCTGGTGATACATGACCGATGGATAAACCTGATGTGCCACCAGAAAATCGTCCATCTGTAATCAATGCACACTGCTTGTCTAAGTGTTTTGATTTGAGGTAAGAGGTGGGGTAAAGCATCTCTTGCATTCCCGGTCCACCTTTGGGTCCTTCGTATCGAATCACAACAACATCTCCAGCTTGTACCTGATCGGTTAATATGCCGTGCATCGCTTGATCTTGAGATTCAAACACCTTTGCTTTTCCTTTGAAAACAAATAGCTCTTCATCCACTCCTGCTGTTTTGATGATGCAACCTTTTTCTGCGATATTACCCGTTAATACGGCTATACCACCATCTTTGAAATAGGCGTGTTCCAAGTCGCGAATACAACCGCTATGTAAGTCTGTATCAAATTCTGTATAATATTTGCTTTGTGAACCCAACTCAATATTTCTGACATGAGCGGGAGCACTTAGATAAAGATGCTTTGCTTTTTCGCTGACAGTAGGACTGTGGAGGTAATAGCTGTTTAAGCACTCTTGTAGATCCTTGTAGCCCACTCTTTTCACCGAAGTGTCGATTAAGCCGTTGTCTGCCAATACGCCTAGAATGCTCATAATTCCACCAGCTCTATTTACATCCTGAATGTGATAATGAGAATTAGGTGCAACCTTACATAATACAGGCACTTGGCGCGATAAACGGTCAATGTCTTGCATCGTAAAATTAACCTCTGCTTCGTGGGCAATGGCTAATAAATGAAGCACTGTATTGGTGGAACCTCCCATCGCTATATCCAATGAAATGGCATTTTCAAGGGTCGCTTTAGTCACGATAGAACGAGGTAAAACGGAATCATCGCCCTCAAAATAGTATTGCTCTGCCATGCGAACAATCAAGGCGGCTGCCTCTTCAAACAAGCCTTTTCGATTTGTGTGTGTAGCAAGGATTGTACCGTTTCCAGGTAGTGCCAATCCCAATGCTTCGTTCAAACAGTTCATCGAGTTTGCTGTAAACATTCCAGAGCAACTGCCACAAGTTGGGCAAGCACTGCGCTCTAGTTTCTCGATGTCAGTATCACTGTAACTTTCGTCGGCACTCATCACCATCGCATCCACTAAGTCTACCGCTTTGCCTTTAAATTCACCTGCTTCCATGGGTCCTCCAGACACAAAAATGCATGGTATATTCAAACGCATGGCAGCCATTAGCATACCTGGTGTGATTTTATCGCAATTGCTGATGCAGATTAAGGCATCTATCTTATGGGCATTTGCCATATACTCGACGCTGTCTGCAATGATTTCACGTGAAGGCAAGGAGTAAAGCATTCCATCGTGTCCCATGGCAATACCATCATCGATGGCAATGGTGTTGAATTCTGCTGCAAAACAACCACGCTCCTCTATCAATGTTTTTACATATTGTCCGATTTCATGTAGGTGAACATGTCCGGGCACCATTTGTGTGAAAGAGTTGGCAATACCAATGATAGGCTTGCCGAAATGTTCATCTTTCATTCCATTGGCTCTCCATAGGCTTCTTGCTCCTGCCATTCTACGACCGATAGTGGTTACTGCGCTTCTTAAAGTATGTTTCATTTCTCTGTAATTTGTGTGCTAATAGTGTTAAAAAACAAAACCTTTCCCTCGTGTGAGAGAAAGGCTTTTTTATTCTGTCGATATACAACAACCTCTCTCTCGTTATCTTTGTAAGACCACCAGTAGAATGTTAATGACGATAATATTGTAATTTAACTTGTTCATGTTTCTATAAAATAAAAAAAACCTCCCCCAAATTATGAGAAAGGTATTTGATATACAAATTGTGCTTTTGATTAATTACACACCTTTCTCTGCTCTGTAGCGAATGACTACGAGGACTAGAATGATTAGATGAAGGTGTAAATTTTTCATTGCTTCTTTTTTTTACTGATGCAAATATAGCAATGAATCATGGAATAACGAAAGTTTTCTAACTTTTTTTGCAAATTAACTCGATAGTATGCAGAATTATACATTTAGCCTAAACTCTGTATGAAAAAAATCAGACATTAAGATAAAACCTGCTTCCTATTATTTCGGTAATTTAATTAGATTCTAATATATTTGTAGGGTGAAAAACAATGAATTACATACGATTCTTGATTTGTTAGACAGAAGTTGTCTGAAATTTCCGGAGAACCCCTATTTGTGGGAGAAGAGAGACGGGCAATATCAATCAACTACTTATCGAGAAACAGAGAAAAATGTCAAGCTTGTTGCTGCTGGTTTGCTAGCTGCTGGTTTGCAAGGAGGTGAACGAGTGGCTCTACTGAGTGAGGGGTGTAACGATTGGGTGTATGCAGAGCTCGGTATCTTATATGCAGGTGGTGTCAATGTGCCATTGAGTATTAAATTGACGGCAGATGAGGTCTTGTTTCGAGTGAATCATTCGGAGGCTCGTTTTCTGGTGGTCTCTAGTTACTATCTCCATATCATCCAAAAGCTGGATGTTGAATTGCCTTATGTTGAAAAAATATTTGTGCTTGATGCTCCTTCAGACAGGGATGTAAAGTATCGTTCGTTTGAAAAACTAAAAGAGCAGGGAGCCGCCTATTTATCGCACTCCTCGGAAAAATTAGAAAAACGGAAGGCAAGTATTTCGGCTGATGATGTTGCCAATATCTCTTATACCTCTGGAACAACGGCAGACCCCAAAGGGATTATGCTGACGCATGGCAATTATGTTTGTAATGTGTTGCAATCGGATTCATTGATTCAGATTCCAGAACACTACAAGGTGTTGTTGTTTTTGCCTTGGGATCATAGTTTTGCGCACACCGTCGGAATCTATTCGTTTATGTATAATGGTGCTTCGCTGGCTTCGATTGATTTTGGAAAGTCGCCAATGGAGTATTTACGAAATATACCTGTCAACCTAAAAGAGGTGAAGCCACACCTGCTGTTGAGTGTGCCTGCTTTGGCAAAGAATTTCCGAAAAAACATTGAAGCTGGTGTACGACAAAAAGGCTGGCTTGTGGGTCGATTATATCACTGGGGCTTAAAGCTGGGCTATCGTTATCATGGGGCTGGAAATTATAAAAGTAAGGGGAGTAAAATTTTATTACTGCCTTTGGTGAAGCTTATGGATGCTTTGATATTCAAGAAAATACGAGCTGTTTTTGGTGGGAATCTTCACTATTTTATAGGTGGAGGAGCATTACTAGATGTAGAATTGCAACGCTATTATTGCGCTTTAGGAGTGCCCATGTTGCAGGGGTATGGACTGTCTGAAGCTTCGCCAGTGATTAGTTCAAACACATCAACGGCTTATTGTTTTGCTTCCTCTGGGCATATCGTAGAATCATTAGAGTTGAAAATTTGTGATGAGGATGGAAATATACAGCCAGCAGGTGAAAAGGGAGAGATGGTGATTCGTGGGGGGAATGTGATGAAGGGCTATTGGAAAAATGAGGCTTCAACTGCTGATGTCTTGCGAGATGGGTGGTTGTATACAGGTGATATCGGTTATGTCAGTAAAGAGGGCTTTTTATATGTCTTGGGACGATTTAAGTCGCTACTCATTGCCGAAGATGGAGAGAAATATAGCCCGGAGGGGATAGAAGAATCCATTGTTGAATTATCGCCCTATATTGAATCCTGTGTGTTGTATAATAATCAATGCACTTATACCTCTTGTTTGATTGTTCCCAATAAACTAGCTTGCCTTAACTATTTGGAAGAGGAGGGCATGAAGGCTGAGTCTATTGAAGGTTGTAAGTTGATTTTGACCAAGATAGGCGGGGAGATTTTGAAATATCGTAAGGGTGGAACTTTTGAGGGACTGTTTCCCGAACGTTGGTTGCCAGCAGTGATGGGTGTATTGCCTGAAACATTTTCAGAGCAAAAGGCTACGATAAATTCAACGATGAAGGTGGTGCGTTGGAAGGTGTATGAACTCTATCAAGAGAACTTAGAATTTATGTACACCCCTGAGGGAAAGGATATACGGAATCATAAAAACACAATGAATATACAGAAATTGCTTCATTCATAATTGATTTAGAATAGATATGCGTAGAAAAACAACTTCAGTAGAGATCGGCAATAGAACGATATCATCGGATCATCCCATCTTGGTACAATCGATGTTAAACACCTCAACGATGGATACAGAGGCTTGTGTCGAGCAAGCCATACGGATTATTGAGGCAGGAGGTGAGTTGGTGCGAATCACTGCTCCTGGAGTGAAGGATGCAGAGAATTTAAAATATATACATAAAGCTTTGCGGGAGAGGGGCTATGATACTCCTTTGTCGGCAGATATTCATTTTATTTCGGATGCGGCTTTGGTGGCAGCTCAGTATGTCGAAAAGGTTCGGATTAATCCAGGTAATTTTGTCGATAGACGTGCCACTTTTCAGGAGCTAAATTACAGTGATGAGGCGTATGCGGCAGAGTTGGTGGTGTTGAAAAAGAGATTTACGGAGTTTTTAGATATATGTAGACAATACGGAACGGCGGTTCGGATAGGTACAAATCACGGTTCTTTGTCAGATCGAATTATGAGTCGCTATGGAGATACTCCCG
This sequence comes from uncultured Odoribacter sp., assembly GCA_947039985.1. GTDB lineage: Bacteria > Bacteroidota > Bacteroidia > Bacteroidales > Marinifilaceae > Odoribacter. Next base: position 8,329 of record CAMRAP010000003.1, on the reverse strand, counting down.
CTGGGATGGTTGAAGCAACGCTGGAGTATTTGCGGGTGTGTCAATCAGAACACTTTGACCATGTGGTGATCTCTTTAAAGTCGAGTGATTGTCGATTGATGGTGGAGGCAGTGCGCTTGTTGGCGAAAAAGATGAATAGTGAGGGCATGGAATATCCTTTACACCTTGGAGTGACAGAGGCGGGTGAAGGTGAGGATGGGCGTATTCGTTCGGCAATAGGAATAGGTACTTTATTAAACGAAGGGATAGGAGATACCATCCGAGTGTCTTTGACCGAAGCGCCTGAAAAGGAAATACCTGTTGCTCGAGCATTGGTCGGTATTTGTAGTCAGCCTAAATTTGAAAAGAGTGGGGAGTTGTTAAAGGGAGACTGTTCTCGCCCTATAATTGTGGCAGACCTTTCTAGTCTTGATGTGATGGATGAGGCGGTGAGCCGAAAACTAGGTTTTGAGATGGGGCAAGTAAATGATCCTGTTTATGGGGATCGATTACATTTAGGACATAAATCTCCTGAGATGATTTATACGGAAACACTTGGTCCTGAATTGACCAAATTGCCAGAGGAAACTTTGGTGATAGTACCTCTTTCTCTTTGGGATATGGCTCATGTATATAATCGCAACACGGGAGTGCTCTGTGATGTAGAAGAATTTTTAGGAGGAGTGAAACTTGAAAAGACTATTCCTGTTTTTGTCCAAATTTCTGATAAATATGATTTAGATGTTTCCTTGGCGAAGCAGTTAAAAAAGGAGAGTGATGTGACAATTGTCTTTTCTTTTGGATTGAATTACCATGATTATCATGATGCATATAGGCAAATGGAGTTGTTGGGATTGAAGAATCAAACCTTGCTTTTTGTTGAAATGGGAGGAATGGATAAGGAGTCTGTCACTTTAGAAATAGCTGCTAGGGTAGGCGGTCTGTTTTTGAATCGTTTGCCAGGAGGTTTATGGATACGAACGACTGAGATTCCTGAGTTTGAATATGCTTTAGAATTGAGTCGGAATATTTTACAATCGGCAGGGGTAAGGCGATATAAGACGGAGTTTATCAGTTGTCCCGGATGTGGTCGGACGCTGTTTGATTTGGAAGGAACTGTGTCAAAAGTGAAACAAGCTTTTGGGCATTTACAGCAGATGAAAATAGCTGTAATGGGTTGTATTGTAAATGGGCCTGGAGAGATGGGGGATGCCGATTATGGCTATATTGGTGCCGGAAATGGAAAGGTGAACCTATATAAAGGACGAGCGTTGATGTATGCTGCAATCCCAGAAGAGCAGGCAATAGAGCAGTTGAGGGTGCTTATCGCTGAAAAATCTTCTGTTGATGTTTGATTTTTTTTAGGGTTATTGAAAATGGGTATGTAAAAAAGAATAACTAACTTTGTTGAACTAACTTTTAATTTAGATCGTATGAAAAAGAAAATCATTGTAACAATTGGACGAGAGTTTGGAAGTGGTGGTCGCATTATAGGAAAGAAACTAGCCGAAGCATTGGGTATTGCTTTTTATGATAAAGAATTGATTCATTTAGCCTCTAAGGAGAGTGGTATCAGTGGTGAGTTTTTTGAAAAATCAGATGAAAAGAAAAGCAGTAATTTGATGAAAGCGTTTGCGCTAGGTTTCTCTGTTGATAGCACTCTTTATCAGTATGATAATTACCTTTCTGACGAATCCTTTTTTCAAATTCAAGCAGATGTTATTCGTCAAGTAGCTGATGAGGGTTCTTGTGTCATTGTGGGACGATGTGCCGATTATATATTGCGAGAGAATTCAGCTTGTATTAATATTTTTGTGAATGCTTCTGAAGAAGATAGACTTGTTGCTATTATGAAAGATAAAGAGGTGGATGAAAAAGAAGCCAAAGAGATTATGCGTAAGACGGATAAATCACGTGCTTCTTATTATAATTACTATACAGATAAAACGTGGGGAGCCTCTCAATCGTACGATCTTTGTGTAAACTCTTCTGTTTACGGTATTGATCGCACAGTAGCGTTTATCCTTTCTTTTGTGGAGGAATAATTTTCACATATAATGGCCCCTTAGTTGATGATCATTTGTACTAAGGGGCTATTTTTGTGTTTGCAATTTAATTGAGCGACTGGTAAATTACTTCTTGTATTTTTGTGCGGATATTCTCTTTAGATAGTTTATTGTTGAACTCATTGGGATAAGTTCGATTGGATAAAAAGATATAAATCAAATCGTTTTCAGGGTCGCACCAGGCCATTGTTCCTGTAAATCCTGAGTGTCCATAGCTACTTAAAGGGGAGTATTCGCATACAGGGTTTGTTTTTGTTGAATCTGATTCAGGCTTGTCGAATCCTAAGCCTCTTCTGTTCTCTGGGAATAGACTATTTCTGCTGGTAAATTTTTCAATTGTTTGAGGTGAAAGATAGGTCTCGTCACCATAATTACCTTTGTTTAAGTACATCTGAAGTATTTTAGCTAAATCTTCAGCCGTTGAAAAAAGTCCTGCATGACCTGCAATTCCTCCGAGTAGAGCTGCTGTTGGATCGTGTACACAGCCTTTAATTTCCGTTTTTCTGAAAACTTGGTCATAGCATGATGGAACAATTTTAGCTACTGGTAGTCGTTGATTAGCTAGGAAATTGGTGCTGGACATACCTAATTTATAAAAGAAAGATTCTTGACAAAACGTATCAATCCCTTTTCCTGATACCTCCTCTGCTGCATATTTTAAAAAAATAAACCCCAAGTCGCTATAGGCATAGTTCTTTAGCGTGTCTATTGGAGAGTGTAATATTGTTTGAATGATAGTGTCTCGGTAGTTTGGATATATATACAGGCCCGAAGAAAGATGTATATAACCTTTGCGTGAACGACTAGAAAGGGTACTATCTTTAAAGTTGTAATTGGTGTTCGTATAAAGGCGGGAGTCTAGTCGGAGTGTATTGTTAGATGTCCTTTTAGTTGTAAATAGTGGGTCTGAAATAGACTTTTTATCAACGGCATAAGTAAACAAAGGAATGAAGCTTTTTAGTCCTGCATTATGGCATAAAATTTCTTCCGTAGTCATCTTTTTTTTATCTGTATCTTCTAAGGCTGTATAGTATGTTGATAAAGGTTTATTTAGGCAAATTTGACCTTTATCGTATAGTTTCATAATCGCTGGTAGAGTAGCGGTTATTTTTGAAATAGAAGCAATGTCGTATATATCATCTGTTTTATTTGCTGTTGTTTTTTCATAGGAATGAAAGCCAAACGCTTTATTATATATGATAGAGCCATTTTTAGCAATTAAGACTTGACAACCAGGGGTTGCTTTGTCTTTGATTGCTGCTGAGCAGATGGAGTCGATTTGTAATAATTTACTACTTGAGATATGGCATGTTTCAGGTGTTTCATATCCTAGTCGAGTCTTTTTTGTGCGTATTCCCGTGCCTACGGGATATTCTGTGCTGATGCTAACAGGAATATGACCATTGATAGCTATTCCTCCAAAAATTCCTTGTGCGGCGTATTGTTGGGCATCAATTTGATTTTCATAAGATACAAGTATCGCATCAATAGGAAGATTGATATAGCCTTGTAATCCGTATGGCATGGCTGCTTGGCATAGTATCACACGCTTGCCTGTGAGTCGTTTTATTAAGTTTGCAAGCGAATTAGAGTGTCCAAACTTTTTCCCAGAAGAGTTATTCCCAGCATGATTGTAGATGATGATGCAGTTATAAGGCTTGAATTGTTTTATCAAAGTATTGATTTCTTCCGCTTTTAAGTTGGCTTTGCTCGTAAAGTGCTTAACATTAGTGTATCGACTTAATGTCTGTTGAAAATTATTGACCTTCGAATTACCAAAATTTAAACTGGCAATTTTTAGGGTGTCCAAGTGTTTTAATGGAATAAGGGAGTCCTTGTTTTTAACCAGTGTGATCGCTTCTTTATAGATACTTTGTTTAAGAGAAATATCCTCAGGGGTATTCAGTTGTAGTAGCAATTCAGAAGTTTCAATAGGGTATAGATTGGGGAGGGCATACGTTTGTTTTGCCACTAATATTTTATAACATTTTTCGTTGATGAAGTCTTCGCTAATCAGGCTATCTGCGATCGCTTTTTTTATTGCAAGGACTGCTTTTTCTGGGTTCTCTGGAAAAAGCAAGATGTCGTTTCCTGCCAAAAGTGCTTTTACTTCAGCCTCACCAGGAGGGGCAATTTTGGTTACTCCTTTCATATTCATTGCATCGGTGATGCAGAGTCCTTTAAATTTTAGCTCCTTTCGCAATATGCCATTTATAATGATAGGTGATAGAGTTGCTGGCATTCCGCTAGAATCTAGTGCAGGAACATTTAAATGTGAAGTCATGATTGCAGGAGCAGAGGCTTCAATAAGTGCTTTATAGGGATAGAATTCGATATTTTCTATGCGATCACGTGTATGAGGAATATAAGGTAAGGTATAATGTGAGTCTGTATCCGTGTCTCCATGGCCAGGGAAATGTTTTGCGACAGCTAGCACATTTTGAGAAAGTGAACCTTTCATGTATAAAATCGCTTTCTGTGCCACCTCTTCAGGGTCTTCGCTAAAAGCACGTATGCCAATGACTGGATTGTCGGGGTTGCTATTGATATCTACAACTGGAGCGAAGTTGATATGCACTCCTAATACTCGACAGTGTTTGGCAATCGTTGCCCCCAATGCATATACTAAACTGTCATTGCGCATAGCGCCAATGATCGCCATTTTAGGGAATACCATGGCTGATTTTAACCGCCATCCTACACCATGTTCTGCATCTAATCCAATCCATAGTGGATATTTAGATGCTTTTTGGTAGCGTGTTGTTAATCTTGCTTGGCGTATGGGGTCCCCTTGAAAGAAGATTAGTCCGCCGATATGAAATTTCTGAATCTGTTTCTCGAGATTCATTTCGTACTCTTTGCTTTGATTACTATAGGCTGCAATCATAAAAAGTTGCCCGATTTTTTCATCTAGAGTCATCTGCTGTAAGGTGGAATCTACCCCAGATGAATCTACTTGAGTAGAAGAACAATAAGCAGAATTGTTACTTCCTAATAATAGAAGGAATAGATAGATGATAAGAGGCATTGAAATTTTCATAGGGTCGATTAATGTTGTGCTTGACAAAATTACAAAAAAAGTAGGGGTTTTGTAAAGACAAAACCCCTAGTATGATATAAAGAAACGTTAAATTACTTTAGCATTTCAGCAATTTTAGCTTTAAGTGCATCGCCTCTTAAGTTTTTAGCTACAATTACATTGTTTTCGTCTAAAACAACGATGTGAGGTATGCCATTTATAGCATAAAGCTTTGCAGCAGTACTGTTCCAGCCTTTTAAATCAGATACTTGTGGCCAAGTTAAATGATCATCTTTAATCGCTTTTACCCATGCTTCTTGCTTGTTATCTAAAGATACACCTAGAATTTCAAGTCCTTCTTTATGGAATTCATTGTACATTTTTACGACATTTGGATTCTCTGAACGACAAGGACCACACCATGATGCCCAAAAATCAAGAACTTTAACTTTCGCTTTAATTGAATGCATTGACAAAGGTTTTCCCTCAGGAGTGTTTAATGTGAAATCTGGAGCAACTTGACCAATTTCAACAGCAAGCAATTGTTCGATTCTTTTTTCTATTTTCTTTCCAGATGGACTTGCTTTTGCAATGGCTCCTAATGCATTATATTCTGCCGTTAGTTTTTCTAACTTTAATCCGCTCATTCTTGATTCAAGCATATAAGCGATAACAAATGAATCTGGATTTGCTTTCGTTAATGAGTCTTTTTTCGCAGTTACATCTTTGATAATGTCGTTAAATTCACGTCTGATGTTATTTACTTTTGTAGTATCTTCTGCTTGTGTAGCTTCTCTAAAATCTTGAGAAAGTTTAGCCTGAGCAATTCTACTTTCCTTGTCGATGGCAAAAAAACGGTTCGCTAAATCTTGTGTAGTGCTACCTTCTATTTTATTCTCTGTTGGATTTTCTGCATTTAAAGTGGCAGTGAAGTCTGTGTTTTCAATGAAAATAGGATTTCCGCCTCTTTCTCCTTCGATAATTAAATAAGCAGCAGTCAGTGTGTTTACACTACCTGTCAGTGTAAATGTACTGTCAAGAATAACTGCTTTTGCTAAGGTATCCATTTGCTCTTTGCCCTCTGTTACCAAATATGCATTGCCTGTTTGTTTTCCTTTGATGGTTCCGTTTACAGTAAATTTAGGCGTGAAATCACAGGCTGTCATAGACAGTGCAATCATAACAAAAGAGAATAACGTTTTTTTCATGAGAATAAAGTTTTGTAAAAGTTAATGCAACCAAATCATAGTTGATGTGGTGCGATATTTTAGTTGATTTTTCGTTTCATAAACCAGAACTCCTTAAATGCAATATTGATGCGGATTTTTGCAAATTTTTCTTGGATTATTCCATTGTTTTCTGTTCCACGAATACCCATGTCTAAGGCAACTCCAAGCACTAGTTCTGATCCTCGTCGTGTGACAAAAGGCAGTTGTGATCCTAAAGTCACGCCATAGGTGTTTATATCCGTATTCTTTAAATCAATAGAAGATTTCACAAAATAACCTCCTAACATGTATTTATTACGTTGCCACCAAAAACGCCCAAACTCTTCTGGTGTCCATGATACACCTAAGTTCATTTTGTGGTAATCATTTAATCCTTGATCTTTTCTGAATTCCTCATATTTTGACATTTGGTGGAATGTATAATCTCCAGCCACTTGCCATTTGTTTTTGTATTGATAGTCAAAACCGCTTAATATGCGCAAAGGATATACAATATAGCCACTTTCTAAGGTTTCTTCGTCTAGCATCGTAGAGGATCCACTAGATGAATTGACTTTATAGGATGTGAATTCTTTTTTTGCTGAAAGCTTTTGAGTGAAATTCATACTTGTTCCCAAGGTTAATCGAGATTTAGGCGACAGTTTAAAGTCGTATTGGATACCTGGATTAAACAAGAAGTCGTGAATTCTATTGTTTTCACTTGTTCTAATGTAGTAGCTATTTGATAGTTGTGCTTCAAGAGTTTGTCTTTTCTCTATTTTTCCAAATACGTATGAGAAGTTCATACCTAAGGATAAGTTTTTATATTTCCAGGCTACACCAGCGTAAATATCATTCAATCCACCTTCTCCAGAAATATTCTGATTGAAATAGGTGTTCTCACTTCCTGACATGAGTTGGGTGTACAGTAAATCATATCCAATATCTGATTTCTCTGTGAAACCGAATGAAAGGAATAAATCAGGGTGCATGCGCAGTGCCATATTTAGATTGGCATTTTGTGCAACCTGATAGTCTGTGCTAGTTTTGTGTGTAGATATGCGAGTATATTCTCCTGCTAATGAAAATTGAAAATAGAAACGATTACTATCTAATGCTGTGTATGAAGCAGGGTTTAGAAAGTTGATGTTTTTATTGTCACGCATAGCTGCTGCGACACCACCCATTGCAGAGTAAGGACCATTATTGTCTGGCAGAGTCCCAAATCCGTAATATGAATATGGTGATCCACTGTTTTCTTGCGAATATCCTTTTGCAAAGCTTGCCAATAAAAATAGGCTTAAAATGATTCTTTTTACCATAGTAGACTGTTGCTGATTATTTATATTTAGCATATTGCACTCTTAAAATAGGAGTCTCACGTACAACCATTTGGTCAAAAGAAATTCCTGTGCTTGAGTAGCCATCGTTAGGCACACTTAATAAGACTTGTTGTCTTTCGGCTGTTGGAGGGGCTGCACTTACTCTTTGATAGTATTCTGTCATATCAAAGATGTAACGAGTTTTGTCGGTAGCTGTCTCGTTTTTAACTAAACGCCCACTTACTAGTGATTCCCCATTGTTATATAAGAAGCCTGTTAATTCATTTATATCATTAGTTGTATATACTGATATTAACTGAGGAGGACTGACTGGATTATTGTTCATAAACTCTGGCTTGATTTCAATTTCAGCTTTGATAAGTGTTGTATATTGATCAAAACCTGGAGCTTCTGGTAGAATCAGTTTGGTCATGTAGCCACACATTCCTTGAGTCAAAGCAAAGGTAGCTTCTTCAAACGTAACTTCGTTTTGAGGATTTGTTAGTGTTTCTAAAGTGGCAGTTGGTTCATTTACAATGCTATTGTATTGATATTCTCGTTGAGCTAAAGGGAATTTTAAGCTATATTCATCTCCTGCAATCGAATAGTGAAACTCTAGGTAGAGGCTGTCGCTCAGTGCATGGATAGTCATTAGGCAGTTATTGCTTTTGTCTGGAACAATTGCTAAGCCTTTAAAATAGTGTAGGAAGTTGTAATAAGGAATATTGTCTGCTG
>CAMRAP010000002.1 GCA_947039985.1 uncultured Odoribacter sp. | reverse complement strand
CTACAGCTGGCACAGATTGAGCAAATACTTGGTTTTTTAAACCTGCGACAACACCAACAATGGTGTAATTTTGACTCCAATGAATTTTTTTACCGACAGAATTTTTCCATCTTAATGTGTCGGCAATTTCTTTGGTTATAACTAAAGGCCATGAACCATCAGAAAGTTTATTATCAGTAATCCAATCACCTTCAATAAGTTTTGGTGCAAAAACACTCATTCCATATCTGTCAGACAGTTTTACAGAAACTTTAATTTTAGTTTGATTAAAAGTAATCGAATCTGATGGATTATATTCATCACCTCTTATATATGGAGCAAGTCCCATCCCCTCTGTTATAGATTCAACATTAGATTTCTTCCTTAAATTTTCTATCAGAATATCTATATTTTTAGATACTTCACCTAAATCATGGCTGTCATAATTAGACGTCGTATATCCGAAACTTATAACATTATCAGTATCCAATAAGCCTGGTTCATTATACTTATCAACGGCAATAGATAATGACACAATACAAACCATCAATATCATAAAAACTAAAACCTGTTCGATAAAAACACCTAAATATCTTTTTATAATATTCCCATTCATATTAAAATCTCCTTTTAATATTTTTGAAATCTTACCTTTTGCGACTATATATGCAGGAATTCCTCCTGAAAGTAGTGAAAACAACAAAGCGAGTGGAAGAACACCTAAAATAAGTGTTAACAAATCAATAGATGTCATCAACAATACATCATTCATCCCCCCACTAAAAAAAGATTTGCTAATTATATCTGCGACAGGGCTTGCTAATACAGTTCCGATAATAGATCCAATGACAACAAGTAGCATATTTTCTACCATACTTTGCATAAAAGATGATAATATAGTTGCACCCGCACTCCGCCTAATAGCTATCTCTTTTGCCCTATTATTTATATTCGCAATACTGATCACCACAATATTTATTGCAGGAACAATAAGTAGTATTAATAAAATAAGTGGTACACCATATGATAATTTTTTATCACCAAAAAACTTGATATGCTCCTCTTGTTGTGTTAAAAGATCACCACTATCTATATCAATGTCAATTGATTTGTTTTTGAAATGAAATTTCAGAGCTGATACGATTCTATCTTTAAATTCATCTACTGCTACATCTTTGGAAGGAAGAATATATAAATATTGAGATCTATTACCTGCAGTAGCAAATTTATTCAATGTAGATGGAACCCATATTTGGTCAAATACACCTGAAACATTAGCATAATCATCGACAACTCCTATAACAGTGTAAACAACATCTTGATACTCCATTTTTTGACCAAGTACTTCATTCGTTTTAAAATTAGATTCAACGAAACTCTTCTTTAGCACAACTACTGGAGTTTTTGATATAACTTCCTCTTCTGTAAAAGAGCGTCCTGCTATAAAATTAAATTTATTTATCTTCCAATAATCTCCATTTACAAATGACACTGTACTAGCAATCACATTATCATTAGTAAGCATATTAAGAAATTGATAATTTACATACGCACACACCTCATAATCCTTAATATCATTCAAAAGCATTGGAACTTCTTCGGCAGTAATACCACCTACTTCTTGCCCTTTTTCATCCTTAAAAGAAATACCTATATGTACTACCCTATCTGCATTGACGAATGGAGCTATATTATTAACGACCTCATTAGTCGCTTGAAGAACAATAGAGATAAAAATAAATGTAAGCGCAGTACCAAATATGCAAAACGCAGCATAAGCCTTATTGTGACGGATATTGTATATTGCCGAATTTATATAACTGTAAAATTTATTCATGATAATTTAATTTAAAAGCTTATAAAAACTGATTTTTAGAGCACACATTTAATAGTTAAGCTTTATGGTCTATAAGATGTAGCCCCTAGATATAATGACACAGCAGCACCTTTATTAGCCCATTGATTAAGAATTCCATATCTCAATACACCATTGATTATAAAGGCATTTGCAGGTAAAGTAATTTCCTTACAATCTGGTGGATTTAATAGGGTCATAGTTACAGCAATCTCTTGTCCAGCATTAAATCTAATATTATATGGAGTTAAATCAAGCGAAATCCAACCTTTTTTCTTATCGTTTACATCAAATAGTATATCCTTATTTACAATTATATCTTTAGGTTGTTTGTTTTCAACATTATAAAATTTAATTCTAAGTTTTATATTATTATTTTCATTGCCTATAGCATAAAAATTAAGATTATTGATATCGCTATCATGTTTTATTCTAAGAATAGAACCTGATTCTATTGTTCGTGCTCCTCCGCTTGGAGGCGAACCAAACATACTAGTTCTAATCTGTCGAGTACCTGTACTCGAATAACCTATTTTTACATCTTTTTTACGAATAGTTTTTGCTGTTACTACAACCTCATCAATATTAAAAAGATCAACATCCATATAAATGTCTATGTTTTTACCTTTAATATCTCTTACTGCATATTTTTTATTTTTATACCCTAAACAATTAATCGTGATAGAGTCACTATCTAAGATTCTACCATTTCCCTTGAATGTAAATACACCATTTGCATCGCTCATTACTCCTACATATCTCTCGTTAACTCCAATTGTAGCATAGCCAATTGTAGCACGCGAATCTTTGTCATATACAGTTCCACTCAGAAGATTTTGTGAATATCCTTTATAACAAGAAGTTAACACTACTACTATAATAATTAATATCTGTTTCATATCTATTTAATTTAAGACAAATACGCTTCATCTATTGCGTTTTTTTGTCATTGTATTTCATTGTATTAAAGCCTAAACCATTTTTCCATCCAAGAAATGAATCACACGAGCAGTCTGTTGAGCGATATTACTATCGTGAGTCACCATCATAATAGTTGTACCCTCTCGATTCAGCGTATGAAGTATTTCCATGATTTCAACCCCTGTTTTACTGTCAAGGTTACCAGTTGGCTCATCGGCAAGAATAATTTCAGGATTGCCGACAATTGCACGAGCAATAGCAACTCTCTGACTCTGACCGCCAGAAAGCTGTGCAGGGAAATGCTTAGCACGATGTGATAATCCAACCTTTTTAATGACCTCTAAGGCTCTTGCACGTCTCTCTTTTTTTGACACACCTTTCCGATAAAGCAAAGGTAGCTCTACATTATCCAAAACATTAAGCGAGGGAAGAAGATGGAAACTTTGGAATATAAAACCCAACCTCTGATTGCGACAATGTGCTAACTCAAAATCACTCATCCCCTCAACATTAACACCATCAAATTCAATCGTTCCACTTGTGGCATCATCAAGAAGTCCCATAATATTAAGCAGAGTACTCTTTCCACATCCCGATGGCCCCATAATAGAAACAAATTCGCCTTTGTTTATGGTTAGATTTACATTGGATAATGCGTGTGTCTCTATCTCATTTGTCTGAAAAACCTTGTTGATGTTTGTTAATGTAATCATGTCATTTATTTTTTAAAGTTATTGTCAATTTATTTGACAGATATTAGATTTATATCTGTTTATACTCTCTTTTTATATACTTACTATCCTATATGCTATAAACGTGCCACAAATACAATCAACTAAATATCAACACCATATCTTTTTCACCAAATTCGCATATGTAAAAAAATCATACAGTAGTGTAAATAGTTTTTACACTGCTGTATGATTTAGCGAAATCGGGGAATATTAGAACTCCTATACTGTAGATGTTAGCCTACTCAGTAAGCAATCAACAATGGGAACTATTTTTATTATAATATCATCTTCTGTATACTCTTGCTGTTTTTCATCTATTTATCTTTACAAACTGCCGTATTTCCACACTTTACACCAACTAAACTGCCGTAATACAAGCAAATCTTACTTTTCTAAAGTGGTTTTCATTTTTCTTAAGCAAAATTCAATTAAAAATCTGGTTCTATTATATATAGATATTTTTAGAAAAATCAGACACAGGTGTAAAAATTATTTACACATTCAATATTTTTACATACTTTTGAACGAAATTAAAAGTGCAATCTAATGACAAAAGAAGGAAGCTTACTTGTTGTGGATGATAATAAAGCCATATTATCTACCCTATCTATATTACTGAGTCGCTACTTTAAGAAAGTAATCACGATATCATCACCCAATTTAATTGACTCATCTTTGAGTGATAATCACATAGATGTTGTATTGTTGGATATGAATTTTATCTCCAAGATAAATAGTGGGAATGAAGGCTTATTTTGGCTAGAGCACATCAAGAAACGCAACAAAGAGATTCAGGTGGTTGTATTTACTGCCTATGCAGATATTGATTTAGCAGTAGAAGCAATTAAGCGAGGAGCAACAGATTTTGTGGTAAAACCTTGGGACAATGATAAATTAGTCACGGTATTAAAAAGTGCTTACAATATCCGTAAATCGACAAAAGAGGTGAAGCACCTCAAAGAGATCAAGCAAGAGTTATTAGCAGAATCACAGATGCACTGGGGCACGAGTAAGATTATGAATAGCCTTTTAAAAATGATTCAAAAGGTTGCCAAAACTGATGCGAATATACTTATCACAGGAGAGAATGGTACTGGTAAAGAGATGCTAGCATTAGAGATACACAGACTTTCAAGTCGAAAAACGGAATTATTAGTGAGTGTGGATATGGGAGCCATCACAGAAAGCCTTTTTGAAAGCGAATTGTTTGGTCACGTAAAAGGGGCTTTTACAGACGCCATTAACGATCGTGTGGGTAAATTTGAAGCTGCTCAGGGAGGAACACTATTTCTGGATGAAATAGGAAATTTACCACATCATCTGCAAGCAAAACTACTGACAGCTCTACAAAGTAATCGAGTTGTAAAAGTGGGTAGCAATACACCAGTAGATATTGACACTCGTCTGATATTTGCCACCAATCGCCATTTAGATCAGATGGTAAAGGATGGCACTTTTAGAGAGGATTTACTATACCGAATAAATACCATACACATCGAACTCCCTCCCTTACGTCAACGAAAAGAGGACATTATGCCATTAGCAAATCTATTTCTGGACAAATACACTAGAAAATACAATAAAGAGATCTCAGGATTTGAAGAGTCGGCACAAAAAGCAATGCTTGATTATTTGTGGAAAGGGAACATCAGAGAATTACAACACACCATTGAGAAGGCAGTCATCATGTGTGACAGTAAGCTGATAGATATAGAGTCGCTACATATCAAAACACCGACAGCACAAACGCCTATCCCCAACACAGTCACCACACTTGAAGAGATTGAGCAAGCCACCATTATGTCTGCCATAGATAGACACAGTGGAAATATGTCTGCCGTAGCCTTAGAACTTGGAGTAACCAGACAGACACTATACAATAAGATTAAAAAGTATCGATTATGATCAATATTACATCAAACAAGAAATTACTAGCCATTACGTTTTTACTGATATTGACTGTAGCGATAAGCACTTGGGCTGTTTTTGCGACCTATTATTTCACCTTAATCATTGCTATACCTATCATTGTTTATTGTGTCTATTCCATTGCCTCTTTACGCAATAGTACCTTAAATAAAATATCGTTTATGTTTGACTCCATAGATTGTGATGATTATTCATTCAATTTTAAAGAGCACATAACAGATCGTCATGAAAGAGTGCTAAATATGTCCCTCAATCGCATAAAGGATATCATGGAAAATGCAAAGCATAAAGCCCATGAACGGGAGAAATATTATGAGTTGATCATGAATAGTGTCAAAACATCTGTTATTATTATCAATGATTATGGACATGTGTATCAAGCAAATAATGAGGCTAAAAAGATGTTTGGCTTAAAGCATTTCAACCATATTGATCAACTTCAATTTATAGCTCCCAATTTGATAGATAAACTACGTAGTATCAAATCGGGCGAACGTACGCTACTCTCTTTTACGAATGAAATAGGTGAGGTCAGTCTATCTTTACATGCTTCTGAAATAGCATTAGAGGGACAAACATTGAAGATTATCTCTGCCAATGATATCAATAATGATCTCGATGAAAAAGAGGTAGAGTCATGGAGCAAGCTGATTAGAGTGTTAACGCACGAGATTATGAACTCATTAGCCCCTATCACCTCACTCAGTCAAGCACTGATGGATAGTCATAACGAAGAAGAGGTGACAAAAGGATTGGAGGTTATTAATACTACAAGTAAAGGATTAGTGGAATTCGTTGAGTCGTATCGGAAGTTTACAGGAATCCGTATCCCAGAAAAATATCCTTTTGAAGTAAAAACGGTATTGGAAAACATTGTAAAACTTGTGTTTAATGATGATGTCAGATTTACAATAAATGTTCAGCCGGAGGATACAATGATTTATGGCGATGAAAAATTAGTGTCACAACTCATTTTAAATATCTTCAAAAATGCAAGTCAGGCAATGACTACTACCGACAATAAGCAGATAGATATAGATGTTTTTATTGATCAAAATGAAAAAGTCGTAGTCAAAATAAGTAATAGTGGTGATAATATCCCCAGTGAGCTAATCGACAATATTTTCACCCCATTTTTCACCACAAAACAGACTGGTTCAGGAGTGGGATTAAGCATTGCCCGCCAAATCATGCACCTACATGGAGGAGAGATCAAATTAACCTCCAACAAGAAAGGATGTGTTACCTTCTCTTTGATATTTATATAGGTCCGTATAATTATACCGAGCAACTTATGCCTAAAGGCTTATTCTATATTAGCAAATAAGCTTTTAAAACAGGATCAAAAAACAGATTGAAGCATCCTTTACTCCTTTATCTCTGTACGGTATAAGTCATAGAAACGAGTTTTAATTTCATCTCGTACCCGGCGGAACTCTCCGTCAATAAACTCAAGTGTTCCCTCTGCATGCGATGGATCATCGAATCCGATATGCAAACGGTGCTTTACATCACCGATAAACATCGGGCAAGTTTCGTGGGCTCCTCCGCACACGGTTATCACATAATCCCACTCTTCAGCAAGATACATCTCCACAGAATCAGAGGTGTGTGTTGAAATATCAATACCCACTTCTGCCATTGCTTTTACGGCTCCTGCATTCAGTTTTCCTGCTGCCTGTGTACCTGCCGAACGAACAATCAAACGATCATCGAACGACTGTAAAAAACCATGTGCCATTTGGCTACGGCAACTGTTACCTGTGCAAAGAATTAAAATTTTCATCGGTGATTTATTTATGGTTATGGCTACTCATACTCCTGCATAATCCCCCCAATCAAGCGGGTCAATTCAACATTAGAGCTAAGCAATGCAAAGATCAATTGCTGCTGGTTAATGGCAGCATTGAGGTAGTCAACATGCACCGTTCTATAATCAAAAGAACTGATAGAACCGTTATTAAATTTCTCAAGCGATAGTTTCAAATTAATTTCTGCCACTTCCAATTCTCTACCGGCAAGTAATAATACTTCACGCGAGTAGTTATAATTATCCAACTGATTGATCAGCAAAGTGGTCATCTCACGCTTAATCTGTTCAATGGCTATTGCCCCTATTTGAGTCTGTATTTTAGCGATAGACAAATTCCGCTGCTTCATTTTTCCATCAAATAGAGTCGCAGACAATGACACTCCGGCATAGGGCGAAAAAGAGTTCGTAGCACTACTATTAGTGCTTAAAGACGATAAATTATATCTCCCACCTGCCGACACGGACAACTTAGGCATCATCTCTCCTTTTGCCAGCTCTATCCCCTCTTCTGTCACCTTGTGGCTGATGTATTGATGCTTTAGCGTTGAGTTGCTACTGGTCATTCGATCCAACAAATCGCCTAACTTATACTCTTTACTCGGCACCTCTATCTTGCTATCTATATCCCACTGTTTATGTGCCTCAACCGACATCGCAAGATTTAAGTTCTGGATAGCCACCTTTACCCCTCGCTCTTGCAAAAGCACATTTTGACGATCCATCAAATAAGCGCTTTCCGATTGCACCAATTCATAAGTACCTTTAGCCCCTATTTCAGCTGAAACCTGATCCCTCTCATACCGATCCTTCGATAAATCGTAAAGTGTTTGAGTGGCAAGAAGTAGTTCTTTTTCAATGATATAAGAGTAGTAAGCCAATACGATATCCGAAACACTATTTTCTATCTGTATGACTTCACTATTTTTAGCCAAATGGTATTTACTTTCAGCAATGCGCTTGGATGTTTTAATCGTAAAGCCGTTAAAAACCGTCCAGTTTGCTCCAATCGAAGCACCTGCACCCGTATTGTTTACCGCAGGACTCTCTGCTATGTTTGACGACAAATCAAAGCCTGCATTCCCCACAATAGTGGGATAGGCGCCCACAGCTCCCCAACTATTATTCAAACCTGCCACCTTGCTTTCCTCCTCAGAAATAGCTAATCCATAGCTATTCTCCAAGCCAAGGGCGATTGCCTTTCCCAAGGTCAATTTATCTTGAGCAGATAGAAGTGTACTAAATCCTACAATAAGGATGGATAATATAATTTTCTTTGACATCTTATTCTTGTATTAATTTATCGGATTGGTTTAATTCTGCATCAACCAACAGACTGATTTCATGATCTCTTATGGCAACCTCTACACTCTCTGCCGTTGCTTCTTTATTACCCATGAGACGAGCTTTCAATAGCGCAAATGTGTTCACACATTTAATCAATACGGGAAAGAATAGCAACACAAATACAGTTCCTATCAAGATACCATATCCAAGTGATATGGCTAGAGGAAGTACAAACTTCGCATCGCTACTTGTTTCACGTATCAGCGGAAAAAGTCCGATGGTGGTGGTGGCAGAGGTCAGCAGTATCGGGCGAAGGCGATTGCGTCCTGCATCGATAATCGCTTCAACCACTGCTTTGCCCTCTCGCAGTGAATCGTTGTATCTGGATATATAAACAACCGCATTGTTGATAATCGTCCCCGAAAGAGCAACCATCCCCCAAATACTCATCATAGACACCGTTGTATTCTCAAGAATATGTCCCCAGATGGCAGCCATAAACGACAAGGGTATCATCAACAGGATAATAAATCCTTGCGAAAAGGAACGCAGATAGCCAAATAAAATAAGCGCCATGATTAGGAATGCAATGGAAAAGTAAACAGCTATCGTCTGAGCATCTTCACTTGAACTTTTATACTGCCCTTGCAACTCATAAGTTAAGCTAGGATATTTAGCCATCAAACGAGGCAGTATAGTGCCCTCAATTTCACTAAATATTGGAGTAATAGACGCTTTTGTATCTTTCATAAATGCTTCTACACGCAACTCTTTTTTACCGTTATAGTGGTTGATTTTGGTCACGCTCCGCTGGTTTTCAAACTCACAAAGTAGATCAAGCGGATACTCTCCATCCCCCACACGAATCTTCAGATTTTTAAGATCACTTAAATTCTTACGTCCCTCCTCAGGATAACGCACATAGAACCACACCTCATCACGTCCATCTTGTATTCGTTGTGCCAACGAACCGTAGAATCCCCCCCGAATTTGTGTCATAATGGATTGAGGATTCAGCCCTAATGAATAAGCTAGGGGCTTTAATTTCACCAAAACTTCTTTATTACCGAGCTGGTTGTTATCAATGATATTATAGAGAGCCTCTTGTTTGCTTAGCTCCTGCTTCAAATCTTCGCTGGCTTCAAATAACTCCTCGCTATTTCGATTGAAAAGACTAATGGAAACGGGTGCGCCCCAACGAGAACTGGCTCCAACTGCACTTTTATAAGCGTGGGGCATGGCTCCAATCACTTCTGCAACCTTTCTTTGAACGTCATCACTACTGACTTTTGATTGATCCAAATTACGTATATAAACATCTATATCTCCAGCATGCTCACCTATTTCACTCCCTTGAAATGATCGTCCGGTTGCCGTGTTTATATTTATAATAAACAGATCTTCACCGGTCTCTTTTGCCAGCAATGTATCTGCAACACGTGCTTTGTGTGCCATCTCATCTAGTACTTTCAATGTCTCTTCTTTACTAGTACCCGGTTTCATAGCTAAATCAATGGCAAATGATTCGGAGTTGGTGCTCGGAAAGAAAACAAATCCAACTACTCCACCAGCAAACAGTCCGTATGTTACAATAAACATTCCTGCTACAATGGCAATAACAATCACTTTTTTACCGACTGCCCAACGGATATATGGAACATATATTCGATCTGCTACAAATTTAATTCCTTTGTCAACCGCACCTACAATTTTCCCTACGATAGTCGTGGACTTTGCTTTGGTTAGGGTCTTTGCATTCGCAAGGTGACCAGGCAGTATTAAAATGGCTTCCACCATAGAAAAACTCAGACACAGTATCACGATTACAGCCATCTCGTACATCATCTCCAGGTTACCTTCAATGAATAGAATGGGCGTAAAAGCAACAATAGTTGTCAAAACAGATACAATGATAGAAGGAACAACTTCCAAGGCTCCTTTGATTGCCGCAATACGAGGCGATGCCCCTCGCTCAAAATGAGAGTAGATGTTTTCACCGATAACAATACCATCATCCACCACAATTCCAATCACCAATATCATACCAAAGGTGGAGATCATATTGATACTGATTCCCATCAAATTGGCAACGATAGCCATACATAAAAACGACATTGGAATACTCCAAGCCACCCAAAAGGAGGTGCGAATACTTAAAAACAGAGACAAGGCAATCACTACAAGTGCAATCCCCATCAGTCCATTACCATACAAGATGTTCATCGAACCACTAAGCGTCTTGTTCATATCTCGAATCACCACTAACTCGGTATCTGTATGTGTTTTGTTATAATCAAGAATGTATTGATTCAGATAATCAGAAGTAACACCTAGATTCTCCTCTTTTAGATTCATGATTCGAAAAAAGATATTACGCTCTCCATCCAAATAACTCTCCGATGGAGTATCTTCAAATTGCTTGACAACCTTTCCCAAATCTTTGATTCGAAGTATCGAACCATTACTATTACTAAGCACAACAATGTTCTCTATATCCGCTACTTCCACACTACGATTACGCAGATTAATCTTTACCTGCTCACGATCGTTTTGTATTTTACCTCCATAAATATCTTTGTTGTAGTTAACAATGGCATTTTTGATCTGATCGGTCGTGATCTTATATTTCTGCAATTCATCTTCATCCACCTCAACCGATATTTCTAAACGAGAAGGAACACCTCTCATAGATACTTGTGACAAACAAGCAGAAGCAATGATTTCATCTTCGATACGCTGTGCCTCCACCTTTAATCGAAGTGGATCATCGTAATTACCCTTTAGTGAAAAGAAAAAAGCGGGTGTCGTGGTACGAGTTTTCACCACTCGAGCCTGCTCTGCCCCAGAAGGAAAATTAGAAATCCCATCAACCGCATTTTTAATGTCAAATACAACCTGATCGATGTCGTAGCCGTTTTTTGTTGTAACAGATACCCCTGCATAATTTTCTTGCGAATAGGAGCTATGCTCTTTGATGCCAGGAATACCACGCAAAGCATTCTCAACCAGTGTGACAACCCCCTCTTCCATCTCTTTAGGAGTTGCTCCTTGATATGAGACAGATATGGAGATACTCTTTGATGGAGAGATTGGAAAGTATGATTTATTCATTGACATAAATGAAAAACCACCCAGAAGTACCACTGATACGATAAATATCTTAGCGTAAAATGGATATTTTACAAAAAGAGAAATTAAATTTTTCATCTGTTTATGATTTGTTTTTTAGTTGTTAGATGGACCCCAAATATCCCTATAATTTAAACGATATACTTAAATGATGTTTGTGTCATTTACACTAATCGATGTGTTCAGACAGAACGTGTACCTCAACTCCCATAACTGGACTTAATAATGATTCTTGAATGATTAGTTTGCCATTGGGTACATCACTTAAATAAGCCCACTCACCATCTACATATTCAAGCTTTGCTTGAATTGCATACACCTTATTATTTTCATCAATACCATACACCATATCATTTGTTCCAACAGCATCAAAAGGCAATTTTATGACGTCTTTCACCTCACCAATGGGAATAACGACCTCAAGCATCTCCCCCTCAATCACTGCTCTTGTAGGCTCATATAGTGAAATATACACATTCACCATCTGCGTCTTGTCTTCAAGATAGGAAGAGATTCGAGAGATCTTACCCTGAAACTCTTTAGAATCCCGTGCTTTTATAAGTGCCTGATCTCCTATTTCCATTTTCCCGGCATCCTCTTCTGTCACACTAGCAACCACCTCAAGATTGTCGGTCGATGAAATTTTACCCAGTTGTGAATTTGCCGTTGCAATGGCTCCTACTTCTTTAGTTACACTGGTGAATGCTCCATTAAAAGGAGCACGTATAAAGTGTCGATCTGCCAATATTTCAAGCGCATTAATGTCATAATATTCAGACACAAGACCTTTAGATGCCATATACACTTTTTCTTTACTCGATTTCAATTTCGGAAGAGCAGGCAATGGCTTATCGAAGGATACTTGATCAAAGAAAGCGATCCATTTGGGATATTCCGACTTAAAATCAATTTGTATGTCTGGAAGAACTCGCGAAAGAGTGGTCATAAACTCACTTTTTGAGGCTATTAATTTAGCGGTTATATCGCTGTTGTTAATCGAGAAAAGTAAATCGCCTTTTTTAAATGGCTGTCCTGTTTTAAGAGGTATATCGCCCTTTTCAATCTTACCACTAACTTCAACACCAAGAGCAACTTCCTCTTGTGCTCTGACTCTTGCAGGATAATCCACCTCCAGGGAGTAGGTTGCTGCCTCCTCTTGATGAGCTTTTACACCTAGCTTCGTGATTTTTGTCTTCCTTTTTCTCGCCTCAGGCTTTGCATTAATCAGCGAATAAGCTAAAATTCCCGATCCTAATAAAATGGCAATAACTATTGCTGTTACTATTCCAGTTCTCATATCTATTTATTTATTTTTACTAGTTATATAGACTTCCTTTTCTGGCTCTACAACTGAAATTAAAAGAAATCGTTGCAGCTAGAAAAACTCGTTTGTCTTGTTGTACGTAATCGTTTCCACTACTATTACTTCTTGTCGCAAATATAAAGCGATATCAGAAGAAAAAATCAGCACTCCTTTCAAGTGGTGGCAAATAGCATGAAAATGGTGGTAAACAACAATACTTAGACAATCTTGCACAGTCTTCATTTAATAAAATGAATTATACAAAGATAATTAGTTACAAGGTAATACATATGCTTTAATTAGCATAAAAAATATTTTTATAAATAAATTATGAAAACCTATCGACAATTCAACATTTATATACTTTTAGCAAACACTCCATCATTCCAAAAAGGTTTCTTACGTTTTAGCCAATGAAATAATAAAACAACTCCCCTGCCCCAATTCGCTTTCGATGCGTATTGTTCCGCCATGTGCTTCGACAAAGTCTTTTGAGATGGCAAGCCCCAGTCCACTGCCTTGTACTTTTGTACCTGGCACTCGGAAATACCGATCAAAAATGGTCTTGTGGTAACGAGCATCTATCCCTTTGCCAAAATCTCGTACGTATATTTCTATTTTATCTTCAATTTGTTTGACACCAACGATGACTCGGGAGTTATCGGAAGAGTAATGAATGGCATTTGACAAAAGATTGGTCAGCACCCAAGCTATTTTTTCACTATCAATAAACAGTTTATCGATCGTCTCTGGATAGTCCACTTCGATATTACATTCGAATTTATCTGCCAAAACTCTGGTTGCACCGATGGCGTAATTAATGAGTTCGATGGGTTTCGTAATCTTAGGGCTTAATTGCAGAACGCCTGCTTCTACTTGCGTCATTTTAAGCAGTTCGCTCGAAATGCTTAGCAACCTATCGCTGTTATCGCTGATGCTTTGGGCTAGATTCGCTTGTTCGTCGTTCATTGCTCCAATTCGATTGTCTTTCAGCAGTTGCAGACTCATCATGATGGCAGCTATCGGCGTTTTCAGTTCGTGCGAGATAACGGATATAAAATTAGTTTTGGCATTGTCTAGCTCCTTGAATCGGGTGATATTGTTCAGCATGATCACTGTTCCAGAATTTTCAGGCAAAGAGAGATAGTGCACCTCAAAATAACTTTCCTTGTCATTGGTATAGATTTTAAGGGGCTCGTCACTGATTTCTTGGTCGACCCCTTTTATCAATCTACGCAGCAAATCGTTGGTGAGAGATAGGTCGAGTGCCGACTTTTTAATCATCTTTTCTGAGGAGATATTCAGAATTGAGCTGGCAATATTATTGACAAACAGGATTTGTTTTTGATTATCCAAACCAATAATAGGTTCGTCGATAGAGTTGATGACTATTTCCAAATACTGTTTCGTTGAAATAATGTGAGCCATACTACTTTCTTGGAATTGTGCCAGCTCCTGTGCCATATTGTTGAATGAAGACGCCACCTTGCCAAACTCTGATTTTTCATCAAAGCTCAATCGCTTGTCGTAATTGTGATTCGATATTTCGAGGATACCTTCGCTCAGTTTTTTGATAGGCGTTGTGAGTATTTGAGGTATTTTAATCAGCATTAAGATGGCAATAACCACACAAATCACGGCTAAAACGATCATCCATTTCAGGGCTTGATGGGCGGTCTGAGTGGCAAATTCCGACTTTTTTTCGATGGCATTACCGTTCAACAGGATAAGGGTGTTGATGGTTTCACTTAAAGCGATGAGGTTCTCTTTTGAACTCTCGGTTTTATACCTTTCAAACTCCTGCTCAAGCTTTTCGGTGTACTGTTCTTCCGTATTTTCACAAATATTATTCTTCTGCAAAACTAGGTATTCCTCGAAAGTTGCCACGGCGAGCAGCGAATCGACTTGAAAATGGTGGAGTGCCCAAAACATTTTTTGTGCATACTTCACTGAATTATAATTGTCGGCAAGAATATTTTCAGTGTTGCGTTTAATATCTTCGGTTGTTTGAGCGGCATAATACCCCAGAAGGGTAATAATTGCCAGCAGCATACCAATGGATAGAGCTATTTTAGTTCTTATTTTCATTTACGATAGTATAATCAAGTCAATATTCGATTTGGCGAGTGAATTAAATAGATGTCTGTAGCGAAAGGAGGCAAAGATAATATTACTCATCTTTATTTTAGGCTTTCCAATACAAACGGTGCTTATTTTACTGCTCTTACAGACATCAATAATCCCTTCAACAACCGTTTTTGCATCATACTGAATAACCTCTGCTCCAAGTTGGGTGGCCAATTTGAAATGGTTAATCAAATATCGTTGTGCGGCAAGCGATATATTGTCGTTCTGTTCCTTGGGCGTACGAACATATAGCACTGAAAACTGGGCATTGTATCGTGTAGAGAGTCGCGCCACTTTCCGAATGATTTGCCGTGGCTCCTTCTCCTTGCTGCTAATGCAAGCTAAAAAACGCTCGTGTCGAATCCCTACTCTGTGATTGATCTCTAGTTCAACCTTTTTCTCCACCCTCAGGGCAACCTCCTTGAGTGCCAGTTCGCGCAATTGGAGAATGTGTTCGGATTTAAAGAAATTGTCGAGTGCAATCTCCACCTTTTCAGGACTATAAATTTTTCCCTGCTTCAGACGAGTAATCAATTCGTCGGCGGTGAGATCGATGTTTACCACCTCATCGGCGGTAACCAATACACTGTCGGGAACACGTTCGGCAACTTCGATGCCCGTTATGCTCTCAATTTCTTGGTTCAGGCTCTCTATATGCTGAATATTGATGGCACTGATGACGTTGATTCCCGCGTCGAGTATATCGAGGACATCTTGCCAGCGCTTCTCGTTTCGGCTTCCTTCCACGTTGGTGTGGGCGAGTTCGTCGACAAGCACCACTTCGGGATGTTCGCGTAGAATGAGGTCGACATCCATCTCTTCCAGCTCCTTGCCGCGATAGAAAATCTTGCGACGTGGTATTTCGGGAACCCCCTCCGCCATCTTGGCTGTACCTGCTCTTCCGTGTGTTTCAACATAACCGATGCGGGCATCAACGCCGCTATCAATCAGTTCTTGAAGTTCTTGAAGCATGCGGTATGATTTGCCCACGCCAGCAATCATGCCGATGTAAATCTTGAATTTACCGCGGCGCGAACGACGAATCAGGTCTAAAAAATGTTGCGCATTATGTTCCATATTCTAATTTTTAGAGAAGCAAAGGTAGATAAAAAATCACTGCTGCCCACCTTAGCAGTCGATACCGAGCCGAAACCGTGCGGGAAGCTTGCCACCGCCTTGGTGAGAGGAATGCAAATGTGCGAAAAATCGAAAAACAGCTCAGGCAGGGGAATGCAAACTCACGGAAACCCCAAAAATGCCTCGGCGAGGGGAATGCAAGCTCGTTTTCCCTTACCAAGACCACTGAAAGCGTCCCGCAAGCTCGCACCCCCTTGTCAATACCGCTGGGAGCCTCCCGCAAGCTTGCATTCCTCCCGAAAACCCCTCGGTAGGCATCCCCCACGCTCTCGTTCCTCCCGCAGAGCAAAAAGTGGGCTTCCCACGAGCTCGCAGCTCGGTTTTCGGCACATGATTTCAATATCTATCTAAAATAATATCTTGAATATATGGAGTGATACCTTCTTTTAGTGAATTGTGTGCATACAATTCACGAAATATGGCAGATGCTCTTAAATGGCTCGACCTATTTTCTTCCCACATATATTGAAAATAAATAGGCACATTGGGGAGACGTTGTGGAATGGATTTGAAATTTTCGCCATAAGTAGCACTTCGGTTTGGCGCCTCAAAAACTGCACCTACACGAAAATGCTTCTCATAAAATGTATGCTCATAACGAATAAGCGTTGCATAATTGAATGTATACGCATCAGCCCCAGAGGTATGAACAGAAGGCACGTACGCCTTCTCATCTGAAAGATCATATAAAACCTCTTCTTGAGCTGTAACTCTTAATGCAAACAGTGTACATATCAGTAAAAATGTTGCTATTTTCATCCTTTATTTTCATTTAATATTGCACTATCTAATGCAATATTCAGTTCTAAGACATTAATATATGGCTGTCCTACCAATGGTTTATGAGTAGTATTAACGATAATCTCTGCAATATATTCTACTTTCATTTGACGAGCATCTGCAATGCGTTGAATTTGCACCTCCGCTGCCAAAGGCGAAATGTGCGGATCCAATCCACTAGCACTTGCAGTCACCAACTCTGAAGGCAAATCCTTGCGCTCAAGGTATGGATGCGATTCCAGAAATTGCTCAATTCGCACACCTACCTCTTTGAGATATTCAGGATTAGATACAGCCTTATTACTTCCACCTGAACCACCTCCATTATAATCAACAGCAGAGGGACGTCCCCAGAAATACTTCATATCGCTGAATTCTTGTCCCACATTAGTAGCTCCAACGACTTTCCCATCCAAGGTAAGCACCTCCGCTTGTCCTTCATTGGGAGTCACTAATCGAGCAAATCCCCACAAAACCATGACATAGCCTCCAAAAAGGATGATACAAAAGGCTACCGTTATTTTTATTGATATTAATATTGTTTTCATTTCGTTGTATTATAGTATAAAGGCAAGAGCCATGTCAATGAATTTAATCGCTATAAATGGTACGATTGCGCCTCCAATACCATATATTAATAAATTGCGTCGTAACAGCGCAGACGCACCGATTGGCTTGTATTGCACACCCCTTAATGCCAATGGAATCAGGGCAGGTATAATCAAAGCATTGAAAATAATCGCCGACAATATCGCCGATTCTGGCGAATGAAGGTTCATAATATTAAGCGCTGACAGAGCAGGAATGGAACCCATAAAGAGTGCAGGAACAATGGCGAAATACTTCGCAACATCGTTAGATATACTAAATGTAGTCAAAGTGCCCCGAGTGATCAACAATTGCTTGCCAATCTCAACAATCTCAATAAGCTTGGTTGGATCATTGTCCAAATCAACCATATTTCCAGCCTCTTTTGCTGCTTGAGTTCCACTATTCATGGCAACCCCCACATCGGCTTGCGCCAAGGCTGGAGCATCATTTGTACCATCGCCCATCATAGCAACTAACTTACCTAGAGACTGCTCGTGACGGATATACTCCATCTTATCTTCGGGTTTAGCCTCTGCTATAAAATCATCAACACCCGCTTTGTGTGCAATATATTTAGCTGTCAAAGCATTATCGCCCGTAACCATAACCGTCTTCACACCCATCTTACGGAGGCGTTCAAATCGCTCTTTGATGCCCGGCTTGATGATATCCTGTAATTCGATAACACCTAACACTTTGCTGTCTTGAGATACCACTAAGGGTGTACCACCATTTTCTGATATCTGCGTAGTAAATTGATTGGCAATAGCTGGATACTCTGCACCCACTTTTTTAACCAACTCCTTGATGGTCTCAGATGCACCTTTAACGATCGCTGTTCCAGATCTTAATTCGACACCCGAACATTTCGTTTGTGCTGTAAAATCAATCCAACGACAACCAGCCAATTTTGTATTGTCAACCACATACCCCTTAGCTGCACACAGTTCAACGATAGATTTACCCTCTGGCGTCTGATCGGCAATCGAGGCACAAAGACATGCTTCGATAAACTCTTTTTCACAACTCGAATCTACGGCATAAAACCTTGTTGCTTTCCGATTACCAATAGTGATCGTTCCTGTTTTATCCAACAATAATGTGTCAATATCCCCTGCCGTCTCTACCGCCTTACCTGATTTTGTAATCACATTGGCTTTCAACGCTCTGTCCATTCCTGCAATACCGATAGCCGAAAGCAAACCGCCAATCGTTGTTGGAATCAAGCAAACAAAAAGCGAGACAAGCGATGCTATCGTAACAGCGGTTGAAGTATACTCTGCCAAAGGCTGAAGCGTCACACAAACAATTATAAATATAAGTGTAAAGCCTGACAAAAGAATCGTTAAAGCAATTTCATTCGGACTTTTTTGGCGGGATGCTCCCTCAACAAGAGCAATCATCTTATCCAAAAAACTCTCACCAGCCGATGCCGTTACACGCACAACAATCTTGTCAGAAAGCACCTTTGTACCTCCCGTAACCGAAGTCTTATCTCCACCCGACTCACGTATAACTGGTGCCGATTCTCCTGTAATGGCACTCTCATCAATAGAAGCAAGCCCCTCGATAATCTCACCATCAGAAGGAATAATGTCTCCTGCCTCACATTCAAACACATCCCCTTTGCAAAGCATAGCACTGTTGACGGTCACAATCTTATTGCCTTCCCGTTTTTTAGCCGGTGTATCTTCACGAGTTTTACGAAGAGACTCCACTTGAGCCTTACCCCGAGCCTCTGCCACTGCTTCTGCAAAGTTTGCAAAAAGTAGGGTGGCAAAAAGGATGATAAAAACAGCAACATTATAGCCAAATGAACCTTGATCCGATCCATCGCCAAACAATACACCAACTGTTACAACCCCCATTATAAAAGTAGCTACCTCCACGGTGAACATCACTGGATTTCGATACATTACGGCGGGATTGAGTTTTATGAAAGACTCTTTTAGAGCGCTTATGACCTGTTCACGTGTCATCAATTTATTCTGTTTCATACCTTATTTAATTGTTAAATATTCGGCAATAGGTCCAAGCGTCAATGCAGGAAAGAAGGCTAAGGCAGCAATAATGAATATTACCGCAAAGGTCATCACCGAAAAGGTTACTGTATCTGTTTTTAATGTTCCAGCACTTTCAGGAACAAATCTCTTTTGTGCTAAGATGCCAACAATGGCCACTTGACCTATAATAGGTAGATAGCGTGATAATATAAGAACTATTCCTGTCGAAATATTCCAGAATGGCGTATTATCGCTTAAGCCCTCGAAACCAGAACCATTATTTGCCGCAGAGGAGGTGAACTCATAAAGCATTTGGCTCAATCCGTGAAACGAAGGATTGCTTAACCAGGCTGCGGCAAGTGTTGGATCGTTGACTGCCAAATGTGAAGCAATAGCTGTTCCACATAGGATCACAAACGGATGCAACAGAGCTATTATAACAGCTATTTTCATCTCTTTGGGCTCAATTTTTTTACCCAAAAACTCAGGCGTTCGCCCAACCATCAATCCACTAAGAAATACAGCAATGATAATAAAAATATAGTAGTTCATGAAACCTACACCCACACCACCAAACCAGCAGTTAATTTGCATATTCAGCATGGCAAGCATTCCAGATAGTGGAGTAAGACTATCATGCATACCGTTTACCGAACCGTTTGAGGTAACAGTAGTTGTCATGGACCATAGCGCCGTTGCAGCCGAACCAAATCTGACCTCTTTACCCTCCATCGATCCATTGAGTTGTGAAATACCCATTGTAGCAATTTCTGGATTTCCCCCCATCTCCTGATGAACGGCAATACCAACCGTTGTTAAGTAGGCTAGAAACATCACTCCAAATATGCAGGCGGCAAATTTTCTTCTTTTCAAATAGAAGCCCAAACACCAAATAAGTGACATTGAAATGAATAGAATTGAGATACACTCAACCATATTGGTGAAATAGCTAGGGTTTTCAAGCGGATGCGATGAGTTTACACCAAAGAAACCACCTCCGTTTGTTCCCAATTGTTTAATGGCAACAATTGCTGCAACGGGTCCTTGTGAAATGACTTGTTCCCTACCTTCAAGTGTGGTAAGGGTTTGTTTCCCTTCTAAAGTCATCGGAGTTCCATCAAGAATAAGCAACATACCTACAATCATTGAAAGAGGAATAAGGATACGAGTTAAGGTACGCACCAAATACACCCAGAAGTTACCCAATGTTTGGGTCGTTTTTGACCCCATACCTTTCATTACAGCTGCAAAAGCCGCCATACCTGTTGCTGCTGTTACAAATTGGAACAACATAATCACAAATAGTTGGGTAAAATAGGTCAATCCAGTCTCACCACTATAATGTTGTAGGTTGCAGTTGACCATAAAACTAATACAGGTGTTGAACGCCTGAGAAGCACTCTGTCCAATATTATTGTCGGGATTTAGTGGCAAGCCTCCTTGTATAAAAAGTAGCACCATTCCCCATACAAACCAAAAGAGGTTCAATATTAAAAGCACTTTTAAGAAACGCTTCCAACCCATTTGCTCATTCGGATCTATCGAGCAAACTTTGTAAATGCAATTTTCAAATGGAGTCAGAAAGTCCATGAAGTTCTTCTCTCCACGATAAACTTTTGCGATGTATCGTCCAAGCGGATAACTCAAAGCTACTAGGACAAGTACCTGCAAGGCAACACCCAAGATTTCGTAATTCATCTTATTTTATTTTTAATAATTTATAAACAATAAGCCTCTAGAATTTTTCAGGCCTAACCAATACATAAATCAGATAGCAGAATACAGCTATGCTGACAAAAAAAAGTGCTGTGTACATAATTTTCTAGATTTTATCGAACCATTTAATAGAGAGAAAGAAGATGCCATAACAGACAAGTCCTAGGATAAGGAGCAGCGTAAATAGATAGAAATCATTCATTGTTTTAGATTAAGTTTTTATTTCTCATTACAATGAACCTATAAGCCAAATGTGTGCCACGAAGAATAAAATGCACACCGTCAAAAACTTAGCCTTTCATGCACAAAAAACACCCTTCCATTTTGAAAGGGTGTTTTACCAAATTGGGGTATTCGTAGTCGGAAACTACTGCGATGGAATACCGTATTCTTCTATTTTTCGATACAAAGTTGTCAATCCTATTTTCATCAATCGGGCAGCTTCGGTCTTATTTCCACCTGTATATTGTAGCATATGGCAGATATGAGCCTTCTCAACACTTGCTAATTCAACCCAATCTATTGTTGAACCTTGCGCAAGTTGAATATCTATGGGCAGGTTTTTTAATTGAAGAATACCATCGGATGACAAGATGATACTGCGCTCTATTACATTCCGTAATTCACGAATATTCCCCTGCCAAGGGTAGTTTTTAATGGCTTCAAAAAAAAGATCCTCTACATCATTGATTGTGCTATTCATCTTGGCAGCAAAGCCATGAATGAAGATCTTGGCAAGTAGGATCACATCATCCCCACGTTCACGCAATGGAGGAAGTTCAATCGCAAAAACGGACAATCGATAGAATAAATCTTCACGAAACTCGCCTTTTTCAACCATCTGCTTCAGCTTGCGATTAGTTGCAGCAATCACCCTAACATCCACTCGCCTTGTTTTTGTATCTCCAACGGGAATGAATTCTCCCGTTTCAAGTGCCCGAAGTAGCTTTACTTGAAGTGTTGTAGACATTTCGCCCACCTCATCCAAGAATATAGTACCCTTGTCGGCTTGTTCAAAAAGTCCTTTTTTATCTTTTGTCGCACCAGTAAATGCTCCAGATTTGTATCCAAACATCTCACTTTCAATCAACTCTCCACTCAAAGCTCCGCAATTGACAGCAACAAAACTTCCTTTGGCTCTTGTACTGCCATGATGAATGGCTGCTGCAAAGACCTCTTTACCTGTCCCTGTTTCGCCTGTCAGTAAGATGGTTGCATCTGTCGGTGCAACCTTTTTTGCCATATCAACCGCTAAAAGCAAGGGGCTTGATTTACCTATAATACTCTCAAAAGAGTACTCCTTTTTTATCAGCGATTCCAATTTTATCAAATGTTTTCGCTGTCTCACTTTTTCAGCTGCATTGGCAAGCATGGGAAGAATTCGATCGTTATCATTCCCCTTTGTTAAATAGTTATAAGCACCACTCTTTATAGCTTGCACACCATCTGTTATATTTCCATGAGCAGTAAGCATTATAATTTCACCATCCATGAGCTGCGATTTCAATTCAGGAATAGCACTAACACCATTGCCATCAGGCAAAAACACATCACAGAGCACAATGTCTGGTTGATGTTGCTTTATCTGCTTGATACCATTTTTAATGGAGTCTGCCTGCAATACTTCATAGCCCTCAAGAGATATGATCCTCGAAAGTAGGCTTCGTATTTGAACCTCATCATCTATAATTAGTATTTTAGTCATAGCCTATTTTTTATGCAAAAAAAGAGAATTCAACTTCCAAGAACATAATTCCTCTGTAAAAGAACCACGATAATTCTTACATTAAGTGCAAATGATATTTAGTTTATCTTTATCCTCCTACCCGGTAATATCGCTTGAATACTATTATCATACATGGCAGAGCAGTTCACTGCTGGTTGCATATACTCTCCTTTAAAGGCTGCATTGCAACGTAGCTTGAAAGTTTTCGTTTGGTTTTGATCCAAATCGAAGTAGATATAGAAACGTTCATCACGGATATCTATGTTTTCAACTCCTGCCCAAGTGACATTCCCTGTTAAACGCTCATTGATAATCTCAAAACCTGAGGGGACAAGATAACTCAATGCTAATTCTTGATAAGTACCCGTAAGTCCTGTGTTCTTTACATTTATTTCTATGACCACGTCTTCGCCTTGCTGAAACGTTCCATCAGTTAACAAAACTCCTTTATCATTATAGTAACGTACATCCATCTCTAATCCCGACATCATTTTCTCTGTCACCATTTCAAGAGGAGCATAAGAGTTTATTTGCTTAACAAACAGTTTACCTTTGCCTTTGTTTTCGACCGTTACAACTGACATCTTATTGTCAATATTCAATTTTTGTTGCCAAATGGTTTTATCTATTTTAAGCTCTCTGTCACCCTTGGGCGTGGTAATGATCACATTGATACCAGCCTGTGTTCCCAAATATTTACGAACAAATTGCGCTGCAGCATGTAAGCAAAAAGAAGTTTCTTGTGTGCTATACCATGCACCAGATCCCATCTCCTTAGAGATTTTATTCAACATTCGATACGCATTTTCTTGCATATCTAGAATAACCATAGCCTGTAAAATCAATGCATTATCCCTAGTCGTTGAGCCATAAGTTCCACCCGTCTCACGATAAGAAGCAATATCTGATGAAAGATTTTCAACCATTTTCTTCGCTATACTACTTTGGTTGCTCAAAGCATAGGCAGAAGCCAATAACCATTGAGCAACAGGACGTTCGATATTACTCTCTTTTAAACGATTCATGGCTGCCATATCGGGCTGTCCACTCAAAGCCAAGACAAATAAACGATAGGCTTGCTCTTGCTGTGCCCAAGGCTTAATACTATACCAACTATTCGCCACTTTTTGAATGTAGTTTGTTGCATTTTGTAGCATTTGAACTGGTATTGAATACCCTTGTTGCTGTGCTGAAATCAAGAAATTAACAGCATAAGTGGTTCCCCACTCTGAAGCATAAGTTCCTCCCGACCAATAGGCAAAACCACCTTCACTGGTTTGATAACTTCTTAATTTATGGATCACCACCCTAACATGCTCCTCTACCTTCAATCGTTCCTCGGCTGTCAAGCTAAGCAATACGGGCAAAGACAATTGTGGAAAAGCCTTTGAGGTAATCTGCTCCACACAACCATGTGGATATTCCAATAGATAAGATAGTCTTTGTTCTAAATTAAGCGAAGGGATAGAAGAAATTTCAAGTATCGATTGTGGATCTGAACCCGTGATTTCAGTGTTAAACTGAACCGTACCCTCTGCTTGAACCTCTTTTGCTTCTATTTTTGTCAAGCGTGGATTGGGTACACGCACCTGAATATCTTCCGAAACTTTAGCATGCTCATTTCCTGATGTCGCTTCTACCACCAATGAGGAGACACCAATTTGTTGATTTATTTTGACCTGAAACCAAACTAATTTTTCACCTTTCTTGTCAAACTGAATGGTTTGAGTATCGCCATCCAATAGAGTTATTTTATCGTCTGTCGTTATTTTCACCTTCACCTCACGAATGTGATCTTTCATAGCAAACACAGTGACAGGTATACTGATCATATCCCCTGGAGTTAATAAACGAGGTAGTGCAACAGAGAGCATTAATGGTCTATTCACGGTGGTGTTCACTGCCGTAGAGCCATAACATCCGTTAGTTGCAGCAACAATCGTTGTGCGCACCTCTCCAATATATTCGGGCATTTTAAACGTATGCTTCGCTATTTTCCCTGCTTCCAAAGTGAAAGGACCATCAAAAAGTACCACCGGTTTAAAACGATTCGTCTTTTCGTCCTGCATCTTTTGAAGAGATTCATCTCCCCCAACAGCAAAAGCCTTATCTAGACGTGCACCGTAAGCTCCAAAAATATAGTCGTAAAAA
The DNA here is from genome assembly GCA_947039985.1 of uncultured Odoribacter sp. Lineage (GTDB taxonomy): Bacteria > Bacteroidota > Bacteroidia > Bacteroidales > Marinifilaceae > Odoribacter. The sequence continues at coordinate 525 of CAMRAP010000002.1, read as the reverse complement.
TCCCATGTCTTTACCCCCAAAGCTTCACGTGCATAAAAAGCAGGAAATGGATCTGGCGTTTTAAAAGCAGTCAAAGACAATAATCCCTCATCAACAATAGCTACGGTATAATTCATCTTTCGCCCCTCTTTTTCAGTCACCTCAATGGTAAACTCTTCACTAGGACGTAACTCTGAAGGAACTTTTACAGCTGGATTTAAATGAAGACTAGGATCTTCTACATTCACATTCACAACTCCATACAAGCGAATGGGACGATCATTCCCTCTTTCATCGTAAGGCTGAATAAGAGAGATCGCAACATAGGTATTGGGACACATATCACTACTCGCTTTCAGTTCGAACGTAGTTATTTTGGGCTGTGTTGGAATACGCTGAATTTGACTAATCGTTTTGCCATTTTCAAAACTAACAATAGCAACAGCCCCCTCCGAAGATGGGAAGCTCACTTTGATGGTTTCGCCTACCTTATACTTTTTAGATCGGAAGAGCGTCGTGTAGGGAAAGAGTGTTAAGATTAGTGTA
>CAMRAP010000001.1 GCA_947039985.1 uncultured Odoribacter sp. | reverse complement strand
GATCTACACTAATCTTAACACTCTTTCCCTACACGACGCTCTTCCGATCTGTTTGATTTGTGTTGTTTTTGCGCCAGTTATCTAAATTAATCAGAAGAACACCTGCATTAAAATAGGAGTACGAACTGGGATAATCTAAGCGTTTGTAATTATCTTCATCTAAACTCCACATATCTTCGACACAAGCAATAGCATAGGATGATATATCTGTATTCCATAATTCATTAATCTCTCCTCGAATGATCATATCACCATCTAGGTATAGTACTTTTTGAATATCTTGTGGTAATATAATGGAAAGAAAGCATCTGTAATAAGCTATATTTGGAATATGGCTATTGCTAGGTGGACATGCTTTTAAGATACTTTCATCTGGCGAATAGAATTTTAAAGTCAGAGAATATTTTGCTAGAATTTTTTGTAAAGTTGCTTTATCTTCAGCGTTTAGTGTGTCTGAAATAATGTGAATAATAAAGAGACTATTTTTGTTGTTTTCGCATAGTGATACTAGCATAACAGAACTGCATTGAATATAACTAGAGTCGATATTACAAGCAATATGAATAGGTTGTTGCATAATTACAGGTATTTATATAGAACTTAGAATATCACAAGCTTTTCTGCATGCTTTAGCACAATAATAGCCTGTTGAGAGTTGTTGGCTCACTTTTCGAATGTTGTTTTTCATTGTTTGATAATCTGCTGTCGGTATATTAGCTAGTATGTCATCTAAATCTTCTAGATTGCTAATACAGATTCCAATATTATTGTTTTTAACAAAAGGTGCTAATGCTGCTTTTTCCCAAATGATAATTGGAAGTTCGCAACGAATATATAAGGAGGTTTTATGAGGATTATTGTATTTTAGATAATGTCCCCACTCCCCAGAGCAACTGCTTGTAGAATCTCCATCCCAGACTAAACCAAAATCACCTTCTACTTCTTTTATGAGTTCATCTGAAGGGATAAAACCTTTGCATATAAAATGCTCATTTCCCTTGGCTTTATCTGTTTCAAATCCTTGTCCGTACAAATGTATGCTGTAATTTGTAATATAATCTCCCCATTCATATAGAAAACTATTTTTTCGAGGACTTAATGCTCCTGCATAAACAATCTGATATGGAGAGTGAGCCTGAGTTCGTTCAGGAGTTGGTGTTGGCGATAGATAGTCAAATATTTCTAAGCATTCAATAGGAGTTAAACATCCATTTTCTTTCAGCCAATTCTGCATAGCAGTATTATGTGCAATAATATAGTCACTTTGACTTAATCGTTTTATTTCTTGAGATGCAGTTAGTTTTTTTCGTCTAAAGCTTCCTAAATCGTGTATTAAAGTAATTGTTTTTGCTCCTTTAAAATGAGCTGTTCGACAGATGAAATAGTAGTATTTTTTTAGGGGATACTGAATCACTAGTACATCTCCTTTATCAAGACAGAATGCGGTTTTGATAACACTAAATAGGGTGACAAAAAAACCACTGATTTTATTCGTATGAAAGCTCTGCTTTAAGCCAATATTTTTAAAACCATTCTTTTGAAGAATAAATTCAATATCCGTTTTTGCTTTGTTTCCTGCATTTGTAGTGTTCTTGTAGTTTTTAGAAAAGTAGCAGTTCATAAAATGATTTTTGAAATTAATAATACTTTAATGTAGGAATAGGTGTATCTTGTTTAGAATAATCTCTGGAGTAATTTGATTCATACAAGCATAATCATTGCTTATACATGGTTTGTTTCCGAAGATAGAACACGGGCGACATGGAAGTTCTGCTTGTATAGCATGGTCTATTGATTGTTTCCATCCTATAAATCCACACCAAGGATGTGTTGCTCCCCAGATGGATATCACGGGTGTATGGCTTAAGGATGCCATGTGCATATTGGCAGAGTCCATGGAGATCATAATATCTAATTGGCTAATAGCAGCAAGCTCTCCATTTAGTTTTAATTTACCGGCTAAGTTAATGGTATGAGGGTATTTTTCCTCCCAATCTTGAAGTTGCCGAATTTCTTCTTTACCGCCTCCAAATAAAAAGATTTTTGTGTTTTCTTTCTTATTGAGCTCTTTAATAACTTGTTCCATTTTTTCCAATGGATACATTTTTTCAGCGTGCTTAGCAAAAGGAGCAATTCCGATCCAATTTTGATCTGCTTTTATTCCAGTATAGTCAGAAAATAATTTGGTGTCAACTTTTTCAGTCTCGTATATACTAGTGAAATTTAAATTGAAAGAGAATCCAAGCTTATTAAATACTTTAGTATAGCGTTCGAAACTGCTTGGTAATTGTTTACGAACTTTATTTTTTTGGCAAATGAGTGCTTTTTTTTCTTTACGACCCTTATCTATCCGTGCAATAGATACTCCTTTTAAACGGAAACAGCTACACAGAAAAAAAGTACGTAAAACACAGTGTAGATCTGCAACGGTATCAAATTTCATTTTAAAAAGCTCTTTAAACAATCGAAAAAGCCCTCTAATTCCTTTGTGCTTTCCATGTAAGTCAGCAACAAAGAACGTAACATTAGCAGGAAGCTGTTCAAAAAAAGCTTGAAAAGCAGCTCTACTTACAACTGTTATTTGCAGATCAGGGTATTGTTTTGCAAGGGAGTACAGCACAGGAACAGTCATGGCTACATCTCCCATTGCAGAAAAACGAAATACAAGCAGTCGCTTCATATGTTATTTTTTTCCGTAAAGAACCGGATTTAGTGCAGGGTCATTGTACATTTTCATCTGCTTGTACACTTTCATATATTTCTTTCCCATTTCAATATCTATAATCAATTGCTCAATAGCAGTTGAAAGATCTTTTTGTTGTTCCAAGAGAATATGAAGTTTTGTCTCACATTGTGTGTGATGTTCTTCAGTTATATCAGTACGATCAACCTCTTGTTGCATATGATAGACTTTCAATGCCAATATAGAAAGACGATCAATAGCCCAAGATGGACTTTCTGTGTTGATAACAGCCTCTGGAGAAACTTTAACCTCTTTATATTTGTCAAAGAAATAACTATCAATTAGCTCCACTAAGTCTGTCCGATCTTGATTCGATTTATCAATTCGCCTTTTCAATACAAGGGCTTCTACTGGATCAATTTGTGGATCACGAATGATATCTTCAAAGTGCCATTGGACAGTATCGATCCAGTTTTTAAGATATAGATAATACTCAATACTTTTTACTGTATATGGATTATTGATAGGGGTATCAACATTATCTGTAGTATGGTATTGTTCAATAGACAAGCTAAAAATCTGATGGCATAAATCTGTAAATGTCATGATATAGTTTTTTTATAATACACTTTAAATATTTGAATTGATCTGTGCAAATTTACCTAAATTTTATTAGGAAACAACTAGAGAATAGCAGAAAGAAAATATTATCTTTGTACTTCTAACAAAAGCCTAAGCATGGAGTTACCTATTGTTGAAATGGAAAAGGAAAATCATGTTGTTAACTCTAGTTTTCAACAGGATTCTGATTGTAAAATATCTGTAATTTTATCTACATATAATCAGCCTGAATGGCTTAAAAAAGTGTTGTATGCTTATAATTGTCAAAGTTTCAAAGAGTTTGAAGTCATTGTTGCTGACGATGGATCAACTCCAGAAACTACAAATTTAATTGAGCAGTTAAGACCTCATTTATTTTATACGTTGAAGCATGTTTGGCATAAAGATCATGGTTTTCAAAAGTGTGTGATATTAAATAAAGCAATTGTAGCGAGTGAGACAGATTATTTACTGTTTAGTGATGGTGATTGTGTGCCTCGTTATGATTTTTTAGAGCAACATTTAAAGCATAGAAAGATAGGTTCTTTCTTATCTGGTGGTTATCATAAATTGAGTATGGAGACTTCGATGCTAATTTGTAATGAAGATGTTTGTAATGGTAATTGTTTCAACATAAAATGGTTGAAAGCACATGGTATGAAATCATCATTTAAAAATAATAAGTTGAATTCTAACGGATTAAAATCATGGCTTTTGAATAATTTAACTCCGACTAAAGCAACTTGGAATGGTCATAATTCTTCTGGATGGAAAAAAGATATTTTGGCTGCTAATGGTTTTGATGAAAGAATGGAATACGGAGGAGAGGATCGTGAAATGGGAGAGAGGCTTATGAATGCGGGAATACGACCAATACAGATTCGATATACTGCCGTAACTATACATTTGGATCATAAGCGTGGATATGTTCGCCAAGAAGCATTGGATAAAAACAAAGCCATAAGAAAGGAGACTGCCAAGCAGAAAAGTACAAAAACTAAATATGGTATTTTAAAATTGTAGTAATGAAGTATGAAATTCATAATAAATATATACATTTAAAAGAAGAAATTCTGGCTATACCCTCCCGTTTTGAGAAAGAAGTGGATGTGATTGATGATTATAGAAATGTGATTAAGATCATGGATATTGGAGGGGTTAAATGCAATGTAAAAATGTTTAAGCCACCTCATTTGATTAATCAGATCGCTTATGCTTATATCCGAAAATCAAAGGCTGAACGTTCTTATTTGAATGCAGAAATCTTATTGAGTCGTGGAGTTCTTACTCCTGATCCTGTTGCCTATATTGTGTATAAAAATGCAGTAGGAGTGACTAGAAGCTTTTATGTGTCAGTTCAGTTAGACTATGATTTTCGCTTTCGAGAACTTTTGCAAGAAAAACCTGTTGATTTAGAAGAAATTTTGATAGCATTCACTCGTTTTACCTATGATTTTCAGCAAAAGCAGATATTCTTTAAGGATCATTCTCAAGGGAATACACTAATAAAAAGAGCTGATGATGGAAGTTGTGATTTCTATTTAGTGGATCTAAATCGGATTAGTTATCGAAAACTGACAAGGAAAGAAGGGATTGTTAATTTTTCTCGTTTAGGTCTAGTGGGAAAAAACTTAGATGTTGTATCGCTTGAATATGCTAAATTGACAGGAGAAAATATGGAATATATAAAAGGAACGATAAAGAGTAATTTACGATGAGTAATGGATATGATGTAAGGCGTTTGCAGTTAAGATTATTGGATAATTTAATTGATATTGATAGAGTCTGTCGAGAAAATAATCTAACTTATTATTTATTAGCAGGAACGATGTTAGGAGCTGTTCGTCATCAAGGTTTTATTCCTTGGGATGATGATTTAGATATTGGTATGCCACGTAAAGATTATGATCGTTTTTTTGAAATAGCCAAGCAATGTTTACCCGAATACCTTGAATTGAAGAATTATACTTCTCATCCTAATTACTCGTGGTGGTTTATGAAAGTAGAAGATAAGCGTACTACTTTGATAGAAAAGAAACATTTTAATTATACGGGTGGTCTTTATATCGATGTTTTTCCTTTAGATGGAGTGCCTGAAAACGTGTTTTTGCGGAAACTACATTTTGAAAAGGTAAAGTGTATCGATAAATTGCGTTATTTCCGTTATCGAGACCCCTATAAACACGGACGAGGAATAAGATCATGGCCTTCTCGAATCGTAAATTATTTATATTCTCGAAATTTCCTTCAACGGAAGATAGAGAAATTGATTAGACAGTTTGATTATGAAACTTCAACACTTGTTTGTGACCACGATGGGGGAAGTGCTAGTTTGATGCCAAAAGCAAATTTGGGAAGACCAACTCCTATTTTGTTTGAGGGGAAGATGTTTATGGGATGTGAAAAACCACATGATTATTTAAAATCTTTTTATGGTGATTATATGACTATTCCCCCAGAAAATAAAAGAGCATCTCATCATTTTTATTTTTTGGATTTGGATAAACCTTATGATGAAAATCAGGGAAATATAAAATAAAATATGACACAAAAAATCAGAATCTATTTATTTATTGCTATTGCTTTTTTGTTAGGGAGTGTATCTTTTCTGTATACCAACTTTTTTAATATAGTGATTATTATAGGGATTGTATTAAATTTTTCTGTAGCGAAAAAAGAGGTGATAGTGAATCTAAGAGAGGATAATCTTTTTTTGAAATTGCCTTTTTATTTTATTCTATACATGGGAGTACATGCTTTAATACTCAAATTTTGGGGTGATGAACTGGTGAAATATAGTTATACAATATTTGAATCTTTACTGCTTTATTTTATTGCTATTCCGCTTTATGTCTGTTCAGTAAAAGATGTGTTGAACAAAAAAATATTGAATTATTCATTGTTGGCATTTGTTGGAGGTGTTATCATTTTTAATCTTGCATCTTTTTTTAAATTGACAGGGGATAATTTATTTAATGAACCGATTGTTGCAATCAAAGTAATATCAGCAAGTAGATTTGGAGGGAATAAGGAGATATTTGGGGGACATGTTTTTTTAGAGCCTCTAGGATTATGTATTAGTTTAGCAACAGTGATTGTATTTTATTTTGCTATAATAGCACGAGGGATTTTGAATAAGTTCAAATACCTATTGCCTTTTTCTCTCTTACTTTTCTTTCTTTTTTTGACGGAGACGAAAAGTGCTTTTATATCTTTTGGTCTTGGTTTATTACCTTTACTTGTATTCTTTTTGAAAGGATATAGTATGAAATACAAACTAGGAGTTATTGTCATATTAGTAGGTGTATTAATGGTGTTAATCGTCAATGCTCCTGAAAGTCTAAAAGGGCGTTTTAATACAACTAAAGATGAGATTCATCATGTATTGAAAGGTGATTTGTCGCAAGGGGGAACGATTGTTCCTCGTGTAGCATTATACAAGGAAAATTTTAATCATTTTGGAGAATTTGGTATTTTTGGACTAGGAGTGGCATATACAAATACGGTGAAAAAATGGTATGCAGAATCGAAGTATGCGGTACATGGATTAACAGACCCTCATAACTCTTTTATTTATTTTTGGTTGATCGGTGGATTCGCTGGTTTGTTGTTTGTATTAGGCATATTTTTCTTACCCATTTGGCACATGTATCGGAACAGGCAGTTTACTTTTATTGTACTATCGCTTTGGATTGTGATAGTACTTGTTAATAATACGACAGTGTTGTTGTCTTTAAATGACTCTAAACCAGTGATTTTGTTTTTTCTTTCCTTGTTATATTGGAATAGTGGAGTGTTTAAGAAACAGGAAGATGATAGCTGTCTAAAATTGAAAAATGATTGAAATGCTTAAGACTGTAAAAGTTGTTATCCCAATATATAAATCAGAACTGTCTGAAACAGAATGGATTTCATTGAAACGTTGTCAAAAGATATTAGGACATTACGACTTGACAATCATTAAACCTAAAAGTTTAGATTTATCTTCTGTTTTAAATCAATTTAATATTGGAGTTGAAACTTTTGATGATGTTTTTTTCGATGGAGTTGCAGGATACAATGCATTGATGTTGAGTAAAGAGTTTTATAAACGCTTTATAAATTATGAATATATACTAATTTATCAATTGGATGTTTACGTTTTTAGAGATGAATTAGAGATGTGGTGTAAAAAAGGTTATGATTATATAGGGGCTCCTTGGTTGAGAAAACAAAAATATCACAATTGGTACTATGCTTTATATTGGAAAATAAAGCAAAAGTTATATGGTGCTTTGAATATACGTAGTTTTCATGATACCTTTGATAAGGTAGGGAATGGAGGATTTTCTTTGCGTAAAGTGGAATCACATTATCAGGCAGTTCAAAAAATGCAGCATAAAATAGAGGAGTATACACATAAAAATGCCAATAAGCGCTTTAATGAAGATACTTTTTGGTCATTAGAAGTGGTAAAAGTATTTTCTGACTTTAAAATTCCTATTTGGCAAGAGGCAATAGAATTTGCTTTTGATGTCCAAGTTGCGGAATGTTTTCATTATAATCAAAATCATTTGCCATTTGGTGTGCATGGATGGAACATTAGATTAAAACACTATCAGAAATATATAGAAGAGTTATAACGAGAGCGTTTTACTCACTTCCTTAACAATAATATTTGGGGTAATATTTTTCATATACTCCTCTTCACGAATCATACTGTTTTCTATTTTTAGAATTTTACCAAAATCTACTTTAGGGGTGATGGCTGATGTAGGACTTGTTGAAAGTCCCATTAAAGCAATAAATGGAATTTTTAAAGCTGAAGCAGCATGCATTGCAGCTGAATCGATAGTGATAATTAGATCGAGATGAGAAATAGTATTGAATAGATCTTCAATGTTAGTTTGTCCTGTTAGATTGATAATATGATCACAGTTGGCTTTTTTTATATAGGCTGCTTGCTGCTCATTATCTTTTTGATCTCCAATTAAAACAACATTATATTTTTGTTGATTAAGCAATTGGATCAGTTGAATCGAATGAGCCTCAGGATAATTACGTGGACTTTTATGAGATCCTCCAGGATAAAAACCAATTGTTTTTTGCTGATTGGTAAAATTAAAGGTTTTATGGCCACTTATAGGTAGATAAAGCTCCGGTAGAGTAGAGTATTTATTACCTATAAATTCATTGAATAGGTTTGTATAATGGTTAATATAGTGCTTGTTTCGGTTAATACGAGGCTTGAAATCTAGCAGAAAGCCACGCCCTTCATTTTTATAGCCAATATTACATTTTATTCCAGCTAATTTAAATAGTAGGGCAGATATAAAGGTGTTTATAAAAATAATACCTAGATCACCTTTCAGTTTTCTTGTTTCCCTGTAGATATGCCAATAGGTAGCAAACTTATTTTTTTTAGCCAGTGGAAAAGTGATGCATGATGATATTTGAGTATCATACTTAAATACATCAGCCACAATATCTGGGCATACGATAGTAATTTTAGCATTTGGGTATTCCTTTTTTATGAGTTGGAGGCATGGGGTGATATTTATGCTATCTCCAATAAAATTAGGGGTTCTTATGATAATATGCTTCATGCTCTTCATCATTTTTATTTGATAAGTCCATTTCGACTAAAGCTCAATGATAAGCCAAAGGTATTATCAAATAATTTTCCACAGTCTCCATAGATGCCTAAATCAATGTGAAAAGGTGCTTTGGGTTTTCTTAAAATACCTGCCTCTAAACCAAATGAAAACTGTTCAGGCGTTCCTTCTAAGGATGTACCATATGTTCCGTAATTTAGTGAATACGAAAGTCGTAGTTTATAAGGTACTTTTTTTATGAAATATCCTTTTATTCCTAGATAGTGCGCTATCACTCGATTGTTAAATGTTCCCAATGTGATGCCTTCTGCATTAGGAGCAGATGTTGTGATAAAAGGTGTACCAATACTGCGTCCGTAGTATGTCCAGCCACTTCTGTATTCTCCATTGTTAAAATTATTGTCGCAACCTCCTAGAACAACCTTACCATAGTAAAAATCATTAGTATCTCGATCTTGTTTTTTTATTTCTTCTTCTGTTGCTGGTCGATCATGGCGAGATCCTGATTGATATTTAGTATAAGTAAATTCATATATAATATCACTGATCAATTGTTTTTTATTTTTTGCGGCATAGTATAATCCATAAGTACCATCGGGTATACTTGTCATGTTGTCAATTTTACCATCTTCAAAAAAATTGTCGTAGTAAAGTGATAGAGTAAAATTATTTGCTTTATAATTAATTCGAAAGCGACGATTGCCTAAGTGGTTTCCAAGTACATTAACGCTATCACTGATAGTAGATCCTGCTCCTCCGCTACGACCAAAAAAAACTTTTATATAGCCATCGAAAGAGCTTGGTTGTTTTCCATATATTGGTGAATTTCCAGCCCATTGGGCGCTATGGTCTAGACCTCCGATCAACTCTAATCGTTTCCATGGTGAAATCTTAAAATATAGTGATTTATAATGCACCCTAGTTTGATCAACAAAACGATCATCCAGCATTGTGTAGTCGGATAAGTTGAATTTAAAAGCTAATACATTGTCTGTGAATGGCACTGATATATATTCTGTATGTAGATTATACCCTGGCATACTTCGACTATTGCCTGAGAACATGAAATTACCATTTTGTGCAGACACACCATTATACTCCTCTTCTGGGTGGATCATTCCTAGGTCAAGACGGATTTTCAGCCATTTCAGGCTAAGATAGAATTCATCCAGAATGATTTTATTCTCTGCTTGAGTGGTATAGCCTGCTCCTGAAATACCGTAAGCTACTTGTATCTTTTTCTGTGGGTTAAAATCAGAAAAAACTCCCGCTTGTAATAAACCGCCTCTGCTGTTTGGAATGATTCCATATTTGTTTGCTGTAGCCCACATGGGTAGAGTCTTTTCAGTAGCAATTAAGCCACTTGTAGATGATTTATACTCAAAGCTTCTTTGAGAAAACAGACTTGAATAACAGATGATTAGCAGGATAATAGATGTAATATATTTCATAAAAAGTAAAGTCATTATTTATTTAAAGTAGATAATATTTTTTCGGCAGTTAATAAATCTTCTGGATATGTGATTTTGATGTTAGAAGTACTGCCCGTAATAATTTTTATTTGTATCTCAGGCAAGTATTTTTTTACCGCCCCACAATCGTCAGTAGCTTGAAAGCTACTATCTTTTAAGCCTTGAGAATAAGCCTGCTCTAAAGTTGACTTTTTAAAAGCCTGAGGAGTTTGTACGTTAAACAAGAAGTTCCGTACAGGAATTTCTTGAATATAGCAGTGACTACTATCACTTACCAAAATGGTATCAGTTGATGGAACAGCAATAGTACACGCCTTATAATCTTCTAATCCACATATACAGTCTGTAATCATTTGCTGAGAAACCAGAGGGCGAACAGCATCGTGTATGATGAGATTGCACTCTGAATCAGGACAAGCTTTTAAAGCAGCTAGAGTAGAGTGGTAGCGTTCACTTCCTCCTGCAAGGATTTGACTTACTTTAGAATAGCACTCTTTGTTTACAGTTTCTTTTGTTGTCTCTATATAATCAGAATGAGTAACAATAAAGACTTCCTGGATATAGGGATTCGCTTGAAAAGCCGATACAGAGTGTTCCAATATTGTTTTTCCTACTAGAGAAAGAAATTGCTTAGGAAGTTCAGCACCCATACGTAGTCCTGATCCTCCTGCTAAAATGATTCCTATATTTTTCATTTTCACAGTTTTACCACTGCACAAATGTAATAAAAATAGGGGAGACTTTTTACATGATAATCCTTGAATTTATGATAGAATAAACTTATTTATTAAGTTTTTTTCATCGTGAATTCAAGGATCCGATATCGTTTATTTTTTATTTATTTCATTCCATGCTAAAGCAGCAGCACCATATACAGCTACATTTTTAGTCAATTGTGAAGGTAATAACTGGACTTTATTACTGAACATTTTCAATACATTCATTTCTAAATATTCTTTCGTAGGACCGAATAATAGATCGCCAGCTTTTGATAATCCTCCTGTTAAAAATATAGCTTCAGGACTAGTAATTGTAATAATGTTTGCTAATGCCTCTCCCAGTATTTTTGCTGTATATTTGAAGGTGTTAATAGCAATTAGATCCCCTTTTAGAGCGGCATCACAAATTATTTTTGATGTCATATCGTAGAAAGGGATAGCACGCAGTTCGCTTGGGTAGTTATATTTAGCCATCATTTTATAGGCTGAACGCATAACACCTGTTGCAGAGACATAGGTTTCTAAACAACCATGTAAGCCACATCCACACTGGCGTCCATTAGGAGCCACCACAATATGACCAAACTCTCCAGCAAATCCATCATGGCCATAAATTAATTGTCCATTAGAAACAAATCCACTACCAACGCCAGTACCAAGTGTTATCATGATAAAGTCTTTCATCCCTTTTGCTCCCCCATATATCATCTCTCCAATAGTTGCAGCATTTGCATCATTTGTTAAAAAGACAGGAAGGTTAGGGTAGTATTCTTTAATCAGATCACAAAAGGGAATAACACCGTCCCATTTTAGATTAGAAGCATGCTCAATTGTTCCTTTGAGATAGTTACCGCAAGGAGCACCTATACCAATTCCAACTAAAGTAACTTGATCTCGAATTGTATCTAAAACGTTTTCAATTTCAAGGTGTAGTTCTTTTAAATAATCATTTATGTCTTCGTGTTTGCTTGTTGGAATATTTCCTTCTGCAAGATAATTTCCATCTTTATCAATAAAACCAAAGGCAGTATTGGTTCCGCCCATGTCAATACCTAAAGTAATTTCTTTCTTCATCCTTAAAGTGTTGTATTTGTAAATAATTTTATTTTGATGTAAAGATATAAAAAAATAAGAGATTAGTTTCCTAACCTCTTATTAATTACTAACTACTAACTTAAACATACAAACTTATGAAAAAAATCACCCTTGTTTGATCTTACAAACATATGGCAAATAAATAGAAAGCTGAGTTAATGGATCGTTAAAAAATAAAGAAGTGCTCTTTGGGAAAGTATTTTTTTAGAATACCAGTAATATTAGGATTCAATATGGAGGTAAAAATCTTTGGTTAATTCTATATACTCTTTACTATATTTGTGTCTGCTGAGCTCGATAATTAGCTTGTCTTCAAATAGAATCTCGGGTTTTGTCATGAATTTTATAAGATAACGTTTGGCTGGCTTCTCTGGAGTTGGAAGAATATAGGTAATATGGGAGGGGTATAATTGATGCTGTTGGGCGTATTCAATCATAGAAAGTGCTTCATTGGTTGGAAGTATTACGCAGAAATTTCCTTGTGGAGAGAGTAGTTTTGCTACGTATTGGATTAATTCTGTATGTAGAAGCGTTTCATTGTGGCGTGCAAGTGTGCGACCGTGATTAGGAGTTTTCGTGGATTGATGAAAAAAAGGCGGATTACATACAATAGAATTATATTTGATATCTGATGAGTAATCTTGTAGGGCTTTAGGAATAAGCTGAATACGTTTCGCCCAAGAGCTAGCATAAATATTTTCTTGAGCTTGTAAGCAAGCATTGGATTCAATTTCTAAAGCATCTATAGAAGCGTTTGGATTTCTTTGTGCTGCCATTAATGCTATAAGTCCCGTGCCTGTGCCTATATCTAAAATGTGATTTGCCTCTTTTAGGTCTGCCCAGGCTCCTAGCAAAACCCCATCAGTTCCAACTTTCATTGGAGTACGATCTTGCTTTATGGTGAATTGTTTAAATTGGAACATGAGTCGTATGCTAAATAAGACTATTTCAAAATAGAATTTATTTGAAATAGTCTTATTAAAAAAATTATTTAGTTTCTTCTTTCTCCTCATTTTCTTCAGAAAAACTAAGGATTTCTTTTTCAGCTAAGAGGTTATACCACTGAATAATTTTTTTCATGTCAGAAATATATACTCTATCTTGATCATAGTCTGGAACTATTTCACTGAAATAAGCTGTAATTTTCTCACTAGACTCTTTATGGCTTAATGCTGCTTTTCCATTTTCTTTCGTATACATTATTTTAAAAACATCCTTTAGCGGCATATCTTTAGTCTCTGTATATATAGAAATATCTTCTAAAGCAATAATTTTTGCGTTTGAATAGGCTGGAAAACGTTTACCATCAATTAGTGATTCTACAATAATAGCATTGGATGAATTGCTAACCATTTTCTGTAAGCCAGGCTTTCCCGCAATAGACAAAATTTCTTTCAACATAATTAGTTATTTGAAGTTTTATAAATAAATCGCAAAATTACTTTAATTAATTGGAAATTGAAAATTAATTGATGTTTCTCTGCTTCTTTATTTGTTCGTATGCAGCATTGATTTTGGTGAATTTCTCTTCTGCGGATTGTCGAACATCTTCTCCGAGGTGACTCACTTTATCAGGATGGTTTACCATAGCCATTTTCCGATATGCCTTTTTTATCTCTTCATTTGTTGCAGTACTGCTGATTTCTAGGATCTGGTAAGCTGATTCTGTATCCTTATAGTGCATCGATTTGATGGAATTGAAGGTAGAACTACCAATTCCGAGCATATTGGAGATGTTTTCCAGTGCCTCTATTTCTTTTTCACAAACATTATTATCCGCTTTGGCAACACCAAATAAAAAGTATAGTAGTTGAGTTTTAGAGGGAATGTCCATATTATAACGGATCTGACTACATACTTCGTTTAATGGGATTTCACGATTACTCAGTTCCTTTATCATACCCATTGCCTCATGCGTAGCTTCAAGTCCAAAGTTTTGTTTTAGAAACTCTTTTACATAATCTAATTCAGAACGCATGATGTGCCCATCTGCTTTCATGATTGAAGTGGCGAGAACAATAAGACTAAACATGAAATCACCCCTTCCACCACTTCTGTTAATAGGATTTTCTCTTCTGTTTTGATTGGGATTTACTGTTTTAGTATCCAGTACAGAACCGATGAATAAACCTAATAATGCTCCCAATGGACCTGCTAATGCAAAGCCTAATCCAGCTCCTAGCCATTTTCCAAATGCTGCCATATAAATTCTTTTAGTTGTTTGTTATTGTATCTTAATTATTTGTAAGTCTATTTGTCTGATAACATCTAATACCTGTTTAATAATCATATCTTTGTTGTCATTATAAATCATAAAATTAGCTTGTTGACATTTTTCGTTATCGCTAAGTTGATTGCTTATACGCTCTTTAATTTGTTTCAGTGTAATCTGATCCCTCTTTAAAACTCTTTGTATGCGAGTGGATTCTGGGGCTATAACACAAATGGTGTATGTGAAATATTGATTTAGATTTGCTTCGAAAATAATTGCCGATTCGAAAAACAGTAATCTACTTTTTTGATGCTTACTCCAATGTTGAAAATCTTCTATTACATAAGGATGAACAATTCGATTCATATCTGCCAAAGCAGACGAATCATTAAAGATAATTTGAGATAAAAAAGGCTTGTTTATTTTCCCTTCTGAAGTATAAACTGAGCTATTAAAGCGTGTGATTAAAGCTGTTTGAATATCTGGGTGTATGTTCATTAAGCGTGCAGCCTCTATGTCTGCAATATAAATGGGATACCCCATCTGTTTTAGTATGCGTGCAATACTACTTTTCCCAGAACCTATCCCCCCAGTTAAACCTATTGCTATCATATTTATTTTTTTTCTAAGATATATTCTACCTTTTCTGGAGAAAATGACAAGTTTTTTATGAATAGAGGTGCTTTCGTTATTTTGATTTCGAGGTAGCTAGAATTTACTTTTTTAGGATATTCAACTGAAAAGATAAAATCATCATCATTAATTTGATCGTATTTACTTAGGCCAATTTCATAGCTAATTTTTACATTATCTGGAAATAAACGAAGATTCATCGAGTCTGGAACATTGATAACTGTGATAGGAATACTTTGCTTTGCTTCTGTAAATTTTTCTACTTCTAGAAAAATTTCAATGGACTCTTCTTTGAATGTACAGCCGGGTACGTGAGCTAATTTTTGTTTTCGACTGATGTTTTTATCAATATTATTTAAATACAAGCTTGTTGTGGGTATATATCGTAATGTATCTAGAATAGCACTAGAACTACTAACCCAAACACTATCAGGTTTTGTATATACCTGTGTTAGAATATATTGTTTTTTCAGAGTATGATCAATGATCGGGTGTATAGCCACTTTTTTTTGCTGTGCAGTGGCAAATTTAAATGTAATTTTTTCTGGATATATATTCAGCAGTTTTATTTCATTGCCCAATTGTCCAGCAATTTTATCTTCAAGCGTATTTGTTAAGAGCGTGTAGCCATAAATACCTTGGTTTGCTTCTAATAATTTGCTGTAGTTATCAAAGTTTAGTGTAATAGGAAGAAAAGAAGTTTTTATTTTATAGCCTAATAGAGCAGAACCTTTGGCTCTAACAACTAATCGTAGCTGGGTAGGTAAATCTTCTACTGGTAACTTATCGTCGGGGAGATTGGTGTATTTTACAGGATATGTTAAGTCTATTGTATACTCTTTCTCAAGCGTATTTAAAAACCACAAAATTGAAGCAATGACAATACAAATGATATAAGAGATAATGTTTTTATTTAAACGGATCTCTTTTAATTTTATTAGCTCACCTTTAATCGTCTGAATAATAGACATAAAAATAGAAAATTATTTATTGCTAAAAAGCAATATCGTTAAGTGGTTCAATGAAATATTTTATCCACTTAACGATATATGTAGTCTTATTTTGCTGGAACAGCGTCAGTCATATCTTTGATAACGGCTGATTTATCTACCTTTAAACGGTTCTGTCCTTCAACCTCCATCATGATATAGTAGTCGCCCATTTCAAGTACTTTACCATAAATACCTCCAGTAGTTACAACTTTATCTCCTTTTTTTAGAGATTCACGAAAGTTTTTTAACTCTTTTTGTCTTTTCATCTGTGGACGAATCATAAAGAAATAAAAAACCACTACGATAAGAATTAAAGGTAAAAATTGTTGCCATCCTTGTCCTACTGATGCTGCTTGTAGTGCAATAATTAATGTGTTCATAATTTGTTTTTGTTAATAAATTCTATAATTATTTTTGTTTATTTCCTTCTTTTACGTCTGCTGTGAATATCAGTTTAGTTTTTTTGTCCGAAATATTGGCAAATATACTGATTTCTTTGTATTGTTTACCGAATCTTCCCTTAGAGTTGAAAACAATTTCAATTTTGCCCTCTTTTTGTGGGGGAATAGGTGTTTTATCATACTCAACTTGAGTACAACTGCAACCTGAATCAATTTTTTTGATCAATAGATGATATTTTCCTGTATTTTTAAGATAAAAAGTATGCAAAACCTCTTCTCCTTCCGTTATTTCTCCAAAGTTATGCGTGTTTTTCTTCCATTCTACCTCTGTGTCAGTAACAGTTACTGACTTCGGTTTCGATTTATTTTGACAAGAACTATTTGAAAGGAAAAAAACGAATAATACAGTCCATAGAATAAGTCGTGTCATATTTAGAAGATCAGATGCTTGACTGAATAATTTTTGTCTTGTATTTGTTTTAATACCTCGATACCAATATCGAGGTGTTCTTTGACAAATTTTTGAGTGACCTCTTTATCAGAGTTAGATGTTTTTACTCCTGCCGAAATCATAGGGCGATCAGATACTAATAATAAGGCTCCCGTTGGAATACGATTGGCAAATCCTACCGTAAAGATAGTAGCTGTTTCCATATCTACAGCCATTGCTCTTGTTTTTGTTAAATACGCTTTGAAGTTTTCATCATATTCCCATACCCGGCGATTTGTTGTGTATATTACTCCAGTATAGTATTTTCTTTCATGGCTTGTAATGGCTTTGGAACAAGCTTTTTGAAGGCTAAAAGCTGGAAGGGCAGGAACTTCATGTGGCATATAGTCATCTGAGGTACCTTCTCCTTTGATAGCTGCAATGGGAAGAATATAATCACCTAAGGAGTGATTGTCCTTTAAGCCGCCACATTTTCCCATAAAAAGAACGGCTTCTGGTTCTATGGCAGAAAGTAAGTCAAGTATGGTTGCAGCATTAGGACTTCCCATACCAAAATTAATTAAGGTGATACCGCCATAAGACACATTTGGCATTGCTTTGTCTTCACCGATAATTGGAACTTTAAATAGGTCTGAAAAGAGTTCGATGTAATATTCAAAGTTTGTGAGTAAGATATACTTTGTAAAGTCTTTTAATTCTCGTCCTGTATACCGAGGGAGCCAGTTTTCTACAATATCCTTTTTCGTTTTCATACGTTTATAATTTGTTTTAAGTTTTTCTTATCTTTGCATGTTTTCTGGCACTAAAATTATAACATAATCTTCAAAAAACAAAATGAAAACCGAAGAACAGTTAAAGGAACTTAGAGACATTAAGATTGAATCCTATACTTATGATCTTGTAGATGAAATGATTGCAAAGTTTCCTTTGGCAGAGCGAGAGATGTCAAAGTTATTGATTTATGATGAAGGGCAGATTTGTGAAAAGCATTTTACTGACACGAGGAATGTATTGCAGGAAGGGCAGTTATTGATCTTTAATAATACGAAAGTGATTCATGCTCGTTTATTCTTCAAGAAATCAACAGGAGCTGTTATTGAAGTGTTTTGTCTTGAGCCTTGTTCTCCAGTTGATTATACGCAGAGTTTTTCGAGTATCGGGCAATGTGAGTGGATATGTATGGTTGGTAATTTGAAAAAATGGAAAGCTGAAAATATTGTATGTCAATTTGAGTATCAGGGTGAAAAATATGTACTAGAAGCCGAGAAAAAATCTCAACAAAATGGAGAGGTTGTTGTTCGCTTCAGTTGGAATGGTGATTTTTCGTTTAGTGAAGTTTTGGATGTTTGTGGACAAATGCCTATTCCACCCTATTTGAATCGTGAGTCTGAAGAGTCAGATGAATTGCGTTATCAAACGATATACTCAAAAGAAGAGGGCTCTGTTGCTGCACCTACTGCTGGCTTGCATTTTACACAAGAGATATTATCTGATTTAGAGGAAAAGGGAGTAGAGGTTGCGGGTTTAACGTTGCATGTAGGAGCGGGTACTTTTCGACCTGTAAAAGCAGAACAGATTGGAGATCATGATATGCACACTGAGCATATCATGATTTCTCGGAATCTAGTAGAGAAGTTGAAGGAACAAAAAGGAGAAATTATAGCTGTTGGTACAACATCAGTTCGCACATTGGAAAGTCTTTATTGGATGGGGGTGAAATGTTTGGAAGGGATCCATGAGTTTAACTCTTTGGGACAGTGGGAAGTATATATATTACCTTCTCACTACTCTTTGCAAGAGTCGATGAGTGCATTAGTTGATTGGTTTGAAAAAACACAGCAAGAGTTATTAAAAGCTCAAACAACTATTATGATCGTACCCGGTTATACATTTCAGGTGATAGGGGGGATGTTTACAAATTTCCACCAACCTCAAAGCACCTTGTTGCTGTTAGTTGGAGCTGCTGTTGGTGAAGATTGGCGGAAAATTTATGATTACGCGCTGAATCATGAATTTCGTTTTCTAAGTTATGGGGATAGTAGTTTATTGAAAATAAAGAAACAGGGGGTGAATGATTTAAAATTTCAACGTGTATGTTAGAATTATCTCTGCCTGCATTTGATTATAAAGTAAAAAAGCAGGGTGAAACTGTTTTTATTTTTGATGTTGTTCGGAAAAAATACGTTGTATTAACTCCAGAAGAGTGGGTACGGCAACATGTGATTCACTACTTGATGGCTGTGAAAAAATATCCAGCAACTCTTATTGCTGTTGAAAGGGAAATAGATCTTTATGGTTTGTCTCGCCGTTTTGATATTGTTGTATTTGATAGAAGTGGTGAGTCCTGGTTATTAATTGAATGTAAGGCACCGACAGTCAATTTAACCAAGCAAGTTTTTGATCAAGCCTTTCGATATAACATTGTACTGTCTGCTCCATATGTTGCTATAACCAATGGAATTACTCACCATTGTGGAAAAATAGATGCTTCTCAAGGCTTCTTGTTTTTGAAAGATTTTCCAGAATGGGTATAAAAGAGTTAGCTTAGTATAAGCTAACTCTTTTCTGCTTCTGCATCAAAATATTTATTCAACAATTCAAAAGCAGCAGCAAATGAGCTAACTTGATTACTCATGACTTGCTGTTCGGCTGTTTTTAGATTCTCATGCTGACTTTGATAGAATCGAGAACGTAAATGCTCATTGATGGTTTCATACATCCAATATTTAGCTTGTTCTGCACGACGATTTTCAAAATAAGCATTTTGCTGAGTAGCACTACAATAATTAAGCATATTTTCCCAAACAGCATCTATCCCAGTTTGTTCATAGGCAGAGCAAGTCATTACTTTGGGTGCAACTCCTGATTCGTGTGGAGGGAAATAGTGTAAGGCTGTTTGTAGTTGTACTTTTGCTAGTTCTGCTCGTTGTATATTATTTCCATCTGCTTTGTTTATGACAATGCCATCAGCCATTTCCATGATGCCTCGTTTGATTCCCTGTAATTCATCGCCAGCTCCTGCAATTTGTACCAGTAGAAAGAAATCAACCATTGAATGTACAGCAGTTTCACTTTGACCAACTCCAACTGTTTCGATTAGGACGATATCAAAACCTGCTGTTTCGCATAAGATCATTGCTTCACGCGTTTTACGAGCTACACCACCCAAGGAGCCTGAAGAGGGAGAGGGGCGTATATATGCATGTGGATTACAAGCTAATGTTTCCATACGTGTTTTGTCACCTAAGATGCTTCCTTTTGAACGCTCGCTACTAGGATCAATTGCGAGTACTGCAATTTTATGTCCCTCTTTTGTTAATTGTTCTCCAAAGCTTTCGATGAACGTACTTTTCCCTGCTCCTGGAACTCCAGTAATACCTATTCGTATTGAACGACCTGAGGATGGTAAGCAGCGATTAATGACTTCTTGAGCAATGGTTTTATGTGCTGGTTTTGCACTTTCAACAAGAGTAATCGCTTGACTGAGAATATTGATATTTCCTTTTAAAATACCTTCAACATAGTCATCTGCTGTTAGGTCCTTTTTTCTAATATCTTTTAATCTAGCAGCAATATTGGGATTCATTGCTGCTGGTTTTGGGATTCCTTTATTGACTTTCAAAGCTTCGTACTTTGATGAGTTTTCGTGGTGTTTAGTATCTTCTGACATAATTAAAACTTACATTTTATTTATAGTATTTTTTTCTACGATCTTTGTTAGCTCATCAATGACTTCATCTGTATTATTGATGTTTTTAGTTTCTAATACAACACTGCCATTATTGTATGGGCGATAAATAGTAGGACTCGTTATCGAAAAAAGAGATACGATAGGTGTATTTGTGGCGCTAGCAAGGTGCATAATGCCACAATCAGCAGTGACAAATGCAGTTAGGTTATCCATCACACCAGCCATCTCTCGAATATCACGACTGTAATATGACGGAGCTTTAAAGTCGATTTGTGAAACATTTTCAATCGGTAAAACTTCTATAATATTGTATTCATCTTGAAATTTACGGCAAATTTTCTCGTATGTCTCTGTCCACCATTCCGTAGAAAGGCATTTGTTACCTGTGGCAAAAGTGTAAATACCAATTGTCTTTTTGTCATTTTTTGTTAGGCACTTGATAATTTCATGGCCTTTAAGACGTTCGTCGTCCTTTAATAAAATACTTAGTGATGGTAGCAGAGGTGTAGATAGTTCTGTTTGCCCAATATAGTTGCGTAAACAATACACAGGACGTTTTGCCATATGGAAATAATCGCTAAATACAGTTGGAAATTGTTCTGTACTATCACAAAACAACTTATATTCTGCTTTTGATAAAGCCGTTGAAAGTCTACCCGATGATGACCCACTGTCAATATTTATTACTAAGTCATACTTTTGTTTGAGTAGGGAAAACCAGACTCCAAGGTATTTGAAAATTTCGTTAAAAGGCTTACTCGGAAGGGTGATTATTTTATCGACATTGGTATAGTTTTGAAAAATAATGGGAGCAATTCGGCTACGTACAAACAGATCTACATGAGCATTCGGAAATACACGCTGTAGTTCTTGAAGTAGTGGTGTCGCTAGTAATTGATTGCCAAGTCGACTGTTAGGGCGATTAATTAATATTCGCTTAATACTGTCAAGATTAGTCGAATTTAATTTTCCTTTGTCGTTCCCAATGTTTTTAGTAAGCTTACGCATCATATTGCGTCGAAAGCCATTTATTTTGTTGTTTACTTTCATGACTATAAATGTGTTTTTATAATGAATAGTCGGCTAGTGTTTTCAACGGCGACTATTGTTATGAATATATTATTTTGTTATATCTATTCGTATTGAATGTCCTGAGGATGGTAAGTAGCAATTAATGACCTCTTTTGCAATGGTTTGATGTGCTAGTTTTGTACTTTCAAGGAGAGTGCTTGCTTGGCTGAGGCAATTTATATTGCCTTTTAGAATGCTTTCTACATAATGGTTTGTAGTTACTTCTTTTTTTCTAATATTTTTTAGGCGAGCAGCAATATTAGGATTCATTGCTTCTGGTTGTGGAATACCTTTCTTGACTTTCAAAGCTTCGTACTTTGATGAGTTCTCTGGGTGTATCGTATCTTCTGACATGCTCATATCTAGATTTTGTTTCTAACAAAGGTATAATAAAGATTTGAAAAAGTAAAAAAAGCTGCCTTGAAAGAGACAGCTTTTTTTAAATATAAAGTAATAGTTACTTAGAGTGTATTAAAGCAGCTTGAGCAGCAGCCAAGCGTGCGATAGGCACACGGAATGGTGAACATGAAACATAGTTCATACCCACTTTATCACAGAAAATGACTGATGAAGGTTCTCCTCCGTGTTCACCACATATACCCACTTTAAGTTTTGGGTTTGTAGAACGTCCTTTCGCAGTTCCCATTTCAACTAATTGACCAACACCTGTTTGATCAAGTACTGCAAATGGATCTGTTTTAAGGATACCTTTTTTCAAGTATTCTGGTAAGAATTTACCTGCATCATCACGAGAATAACCGTAAGCCATCTGAGTCAAGTCATTTGTACCAAACGAAAAGAATTCAGCTACCTCAGCAATTTGATCAGCTGTAAGAGCTGCACGAGGGATTTCGATCATAGTACCCACCTGGTAATCAACGCGCATTCCTTTTTCTGCAAAAACAACTTCTGCCACACTACGGATAATTCCAGCTTGTAATTGAAGTTCTTTCACCTCTCCAACAAGTGGAACCATGATTTCTGCTTTGGGATTAAAACCTTTTGCTTTAAGATTACATGCCGCTTCGATAATAGCTCTTGCTTGCATTTCAGTGATTTCAGGATAAACAATACCTAAACGACATCCACGGTGTCCTAACATAGGATTGAATTCATGTAGAGAATCTACCTTTTGTTTTACCTCTTCTGCAGTAATGCCTAATTTCTCTGCCATATATGCTTGTGATTCAGTATCATTTGGAGTAAACTCATGTAAAGGTGGATCCAAAAGACGTACAGTTACACCAAATCCGTCCATTGTTTCAAAGATGCCTTCAAAGTCAGCACGCTGTATGGGTAATAGTTTTGCAAGAGCAGCACGACGACCTGTTTCATCGTTAGAAAGAATCATTTCACGCATAATGTCGATACGATTTCCTTCGAAGAACATATGCTCTGTGCGGCAAAGTCCAACACCTTGTGCACCAAACTCGCGCGCCACTTTTGCATCTTTGGGGGAGTCAGCATTTGTACGAACGTGCATGCGCGTATATTTATCAGCAAGTTGCATGATTTTTTGGAAGTCGTCATCAAGAGAGGCTTCAGTTGTCCCCACTTTACCAAGATAAACGATACCTGTAGATCCATTTAATGAGATCCAATCACCTTCATTAATTTCCATTCCGTTTACAGTGAACTTACGCTTTGAATAGTCTACGCTAATTTCACCTGCTCCAGATACACAGCATTTCCCCATTCCACGAGCAACAACAGCAGCATGAGAAGTCATACCCCCACGTGCAGTAAGGATACCTTCAGCTACATTCATACCCCGTAAATCTTCAGGTGAAGTTTCAAGACGAACAAGAATTATTTTCTCACCACGTTCTTTCCACTCTTCTGCTTCGTCAGCAAAGAATACGGCACGTCCACAAGCAGCACCTGGAGAGGCAGGAAGACCTTGGGTAAGAGCTTTCGCTTTTGTAAGCGCTGTTTTTTCAAATACGGGGTGAAGAAGTTCATCCAATTTTGCCGCTTCCAAACGTAGAAGAGCTGTTTCTTCATTGATCATTCCCTCTGCTAACATATCAACAACCATTTTAACCATTGCTGTTCCTGTTCGCTTTCCACTACGTGTTTGAAGCATCCATAATTTACCATCTTGGATAGTAAACTCTAGATCTTGCATATCGTGGAAATAATCTTCCAGTCTTTGCTGTGTTGTATTTAAATCCGCATAGGACTGTGGCATCGATTCTTCTAAAGAAGGGTATTTTGCTGCTCTATCTATTTCTGAAACATGTTGCAATTTAGCCCAACGGCGAGAACCTTCAAGCGTGATTTCTTGTGGTGTACGGATACCAGCAACAACATCTTCGCCTTGGGCATCAATTAAATACTCTCCGTTGAAAATATCTTCTCCTGTTGAAGCATCACGAGTGAAAGCAACACCAGTAGCTGAGTTAGAACCCATATTTCCGTAAACCATAGCTTGTACGTTTACAGCCGTTCCCCATTCTTCAGGAATTTGATTCAATTGACGATAAAGAATGGCACGATCTGTATTCCAAGAATCGAATACAGCACATACAGCTCCCCAAAGTTGCTCCCATGGGCAAGTAGGGAAATCTTTGCCTGTTTTTCTTTTTACTATAGTTTTGAATTTATTTACAAGAATTTGTAGGTCTTCAGCTGTGAATTCAGTATCTAAATCAATATTTCGAACTGCTTTTAATTTGTCAATTTCTACTTCAAAAGGATCGTGTTCTCCTTTTTCGGCTTCAACCCCCATAACTACGTCTCCGTACATTTGTATAAAACGGCGATATGAATCCCATGCAAAACGAGCATTTCCTGATTTATCGGCTACAATTTTAACTGCTTCGTCATTCATTCCTAGATTAAGAACAGTATTCATCATGCCTGGCATAGAAACTCTAGCTCCAGAACGTACGGATAATAAAAGTGGGAATGCTTCACCTGCTTTTGCTCCAAACTTGGCATTCATTGCTTTTTCTGTTTCGATAATACCAGCTTTTACCTGATCTTCGATCATTTTGATGACAGCCTCTTTACCATCTGTATTGTAAAGTGTACAAACTTCAGTTGTGATAGTGAAACCTGCAGGTACAGGCACTCCGATAAGATTCATTTCTGCTAGGTTGGCTCCTTTGCCACCAAGCAAATTGTTCATTCTTGCATCACCTTCTGCTTTTCCGTCTCCGAATGTATAAACAAACTTAGTACTCATAATTTCTTGAATTTAGATTAGCCCTAAAAGGGGTGTTTAAATAATTATCATTTTATGCTCTCAATCTATTGAATGTCAAAGGTGTACTTAGTTTTTACTGGAACTATGTCAACCAATACACAAATATAGTGTATTTTTTTCATAAATAGAAGCTGTATTTTTATTATTTTTATAACTATATTTATATGGTTAGTATTGAATATTAACTAAGATATTCATTAACTTGCTAACATTATAGTAAGATACGTATGGAGACAAAAAGATATAAAGATTTCCCCCATTTTTTTAAAACCTTATTTCATGGGCGGGTGCAAAAATTGTCTATTGATGGAGGTTTTTCTTGCCCCAATAGAGATGGAAAAAAAGGAGTAGGAGGGTGTAGCTATTGTAATAATGAAAGTTTTAATCCCAATTATTGTCGAGCAGTGAATTCTATCACGCAGCAATTAGAAGAGGGACGTAGTTTTTTTGCCCGAAAATATATAGGACAAAAGTATTTGGCTTATTTTCAGGCCTATTCAAATACTTATGCCCCTTTGGATGAATTGCGAAGAAAGTATGAAGAGGCTTTAAATTGTCAGGATGTTGTGGGTTTAGTGATAGGTACACGACCAGATACGATTACGAAGGAGATTTTGGATTATATAGAGGAGTTGGCTCAGAAATATTATGTTTGTATCGAGTATGGTATCGAGTCGGTGAACGATGAGGTTTTGCAAAATATAAATCGAGGGCATGTATTTGCTGAAGCTGAGGAGGCTATACGAATGACGGCAAATAGGGGGATTAAAATAGGTGCTCATTTGATTTTTGGTCTGCCTGGTGAAACAAAAGAGTCTATGATAGCAGGTGCTATACGTTTATGTAATTTACCCATTGATGTATTGAAATTGCATCAATTACAGATTATTCGGGACACTCGTATGGCGGATGAATATATGCAATCTCCGGCTGATTTTCAACTATATACCTTAGAAGAGTATATTGATTTTGTGGTAGATGTCATTGAGCATATTCGTCCTGATGTGTATTTGGAACGTTTTGTCAATCAAGCACCAGCAGAATATTTAATTGCACCTAAATGGGGGGTGAAAAATTTTGAATTTGTTGCAAAGTTAGACAAGCGTTTAGAGGAGCTAGACACTTGGCAAGGTAAATTTTACAAGAGTTCTATTGACAAAGAAATTTGATTTGTTTTTTTATGGCTTGTGTGCACACTGGACAGAAAAAATCGACAGAAAGTTCTTTCATGAGGCAGGTTTGATAGGGGCGGTATATACCTTCTTTTATATATCCACCACCTTCATATACTCCAATCTTATTTGAATACTCTTTGTTGGCAGGAGTTGGAATAGGGGTTGTTTTATCTAACATTTTTTTCCAATCCTTTTTATCAAAATCAACCAAGGTGGTTAAATTTTCTTCCCAAGGTTCTACACCTTTAGGATACATATCACTATAAGAGACATTTCCAACATATTCATCGCCTAGGCCTAAAAACAGATGGCCAAATTCATGTATATATATTTTTCCAGTGCTACTAGGATTGTGGGCTGCACTGATGCCGTAGAAGTTATAAATGCCTCCTCCACCATATTTTTGTGTATTCGAAAGTACATAAATATAGTCGTATGGAACATGTGCTGCAATATCTCGTAATCCTTGAAAATCTTCAATCATTTGGTAGCGTTCTGAGTCGAAGGTGTAGAATTGTGCTTTTGTAGCCGTATTACGCCAAATATTTTCACCTGGTAGTGTCACCCCTGATTCTTGTGAAGGTGCCCAAACTGCTTGAATATTAAAGCTGTTTTTTTGTTCTTTATAGGGCGAATAACTGAAAAATTCTTTAGCAAAATACTGGCAAGCAGTGATGAATTTTTCTTTTTCATTTTGGGCATATCCTTCTGAGATAAGCACGATGTCTACACGTTTATCTGCTCTTCCATGATATGCAATTTCAATCGCTTCATATTTAGGTGAGAATTGGCGAATAAAATGAGAGTTAGGATCAATATCTTGCTCAAATTTCTTTTCAAAAACACCTTTTCTATTGCGAGAATACAATTCAATGCGCACAGGATTTTTAGGGTAGGGGAATACCACTGATTCAGGCATTGCTTTACGAATATCTTGTGCTTCAGCTGTGGATTGCCACTCTTTAAACAAGGTACAGAATCCTCTAGAATAAATAACTTTTTCGCTGGCTTTATCGATAATTTTAAACATTTGAACACCATAACCCATGGTGTCAACGAGAGCTATTTTTGAGCCTCCCCAATAGGGTTCTTCCTTTAATTCATCAAAGTAATAATCTTCTACTTTGTGATCTCCACCATGATAATAGTCAAATCGTAAGGTTTTATTTAAAAAGTATGTATCGAATTGAGCTTGAAGTGAATAATGTCCTACAAGAATTAGAAAGAATAGAGTCACAAATGTTTTTAGTCTCATCGCTTTATTTTTTTAATTGTCATACCATGAATCTCTCTTCATCAGTTTTAAATCCTTTAATAGACTAGAGCGTACATTAATTTGGAAGTTATAAGATTGGTGTGTTCCAAAAGGAATACATGAAAAGGTCATTTCCCAACAATGCAAATCTCGGGATAAATTAAAGCTGGTGGCAGTCACCTCCTTTTGTTGAAAGTCGTAACCAGAACTCCATCCTATTTTCCATTTTGGAGTCAGCGAAAAATCACCATTGATACGTACCATCTGTGAAATTGTACTTTCGCTCAGTGGCTTTGTCGCTCCTGCTGCTGGATTTGGAGAGTAATTTTTGGAGTAATTAAATGTATAGTCTAAACTAATATTCCAAGGTACATCAAAATCTGTATATTCATTATAGTGACCATTTAGTTTTTCATTTTTCTCTTCTTTTTTCTCGCCATCATCAGCAGAAAATTGGATGCCTGTAGAGGCAGAAAGATTCGTTAAACGTCCAAGGCCTCCATTGTATTTATTGATCCGTTTAGCATCAGCAGTGATGGCATAAGGATCTATTGTTCCTGAAAGGTTTATATTAATTTTACCATTAAATATTTTCGTTCGTGCTGACATGGATATATTTGACCAATTCATTGAATCAGCAAAAATGTTATAGCTTGAAGATAGACGAAAACTTTCCAGTAGTTTGATCTTTTTATATGCCTCTTTACCAGTGGTATCTTGATCGTTTCGCACCTTCATTTCTACATTTTGATCTAGACTAAGACTTAGCGATCCAGTTTGTTTTGAACGTTCAGATCCTGTGGGAGTTCCATATACTTTACCTTCAAAAATAGAGTACTTTTGTTCATTCCCATTTTTGTCTAGATATGTTTTCCAGTAATTATCAGGGTCTACTCCTAGATTAGGCCCATAGGAGACACTTGCACTAGGTCGAACAACATGACGGATGGCAAATACCTTACTCTCAGGCTTTGTAAATTGATACATACCATAAACCGTTGGATTGTATGATAAGGATAAACTGGTTGTATAATTGTGTGCATAATGCATACCGTAAATGGTGTCTATAGGGGTATAACCATAATTAGCCATGGTTGAATCTTCCACCCAATTTCCTTTGCGAATGGAGCTAAGATAAGCTACTCCCTTGTAACTGATAGATGGAGATACCGCAAGATCTTTGGCTAAATTGATACTTGTGCTAAGTGGAATAGAGTGTTGAAAACCATTGTCCCAATCTCTAGCAATATGTTTAAAAGATTCGCCTAGTTGATCCTCTTTTGTATGTATTGAATTTTTAATTTCAGAGCTATAGGTAAAGCCAATGTTTTCATACCATTTTATTTCTCCAACACGCTCTTTACGTCTAAAAAGATAAATATTCGAGACTCTAAAATTGACGTTTGGAAATGACAATGTGATAGTGGTGTCTTGGCTGTTTTGGTTGTGATTAAAACTAGTGGTTAGGCTAAATGGTTTATCTGGCCATTTTTTGCTCCAAGAGATACTCGATTGTTTTCGTTGGTTGGCTATATCATTGATGTTTGTTCCAGAGTTATAATAGTTGTTACTTGCGGATGACATATCAACAGAAGCCGAGAATGTAGTGTATGGATTCGCTTTAGGGTCTTGGCTATGAGTCCAACGCACAGCCCAGTCACTCGATTCAGTATAATCGGGTGTTCCTTTCTCACTAGTGTGGTTTTTGCTCATTGAATACGCAAAATTTCCGTTGAATTTATAGCGTAGCCTATAATTTGATCCCAAATTAAGCCCCCATGAGCCATTCGTGTATATGGTTCCTGTTATTGTTGCATCGACATAATCATTGATATTCCAATAATATCCTCCATCTCTAAGGTTAAATCCTCTCAATTTCTCTTCTCCATATGTAGGCATTAAAATACCTGAAGTTGCTTTACTGGTAATCGGAAAGAACCCAAAAGGAATAGCAAGTGGGAGAGGGACGCCTGCGATATTTAAATAGGCAAAACCTGAAATCACCTTACTGTCTTTTATCAGTTTTGCTTTATTCAATGCAACAAAGAAATGCGGGTGATCATGATTGTCGCAAGTGGTGTATTTCCCATTTTTAATACAAAATACATCATCCGATATTTTTTTTGTTAATTTCCCCTGAACATATCCTTCTCCTTGTTGAGTAATAATGTTTTTAATAAACCCTTTCTCCGTTTTAAAATTGTATTTCAAGTCGGTACTTTCAAATTCTTGCGAACCGTCTTTAAATACTGGCTTGCCGCTTACTACGCCAGCTGAATCAGTCATTCCAATAGCATATGCAATATTATCTGTCATATCTAGAGTGATGGAGTCTGCTTTTAATTCAGTGCTAAGATATTTTAAAAAACCATTTTTGTAAAGGACCATCTCCTTGTCAAGTACTGAAATTTTAATTGAGTCATTGGCACTATATGTAACAATGTCATTGAATAATGGCTTTGCTTCTGTTGTGTCCTGTTGAATGGTGTCTTGGCTAATGCTTGTCGAATCTGTTAGAATAACTGACGTGGAATCTATCACAAACATTGAATCTGCTTGTTGTAATTCTGTAATAATAGAGTCTGTCTGAACTTCTATTGTATTTTCTTGTAGTCGATTTGTTGATTTAACGCTATCCTTTGTTATTTTTATTTGCTTTTGTATAGAAGTGGTATCACTGGGTGAAATTTCTTGACTATCTCCTACAAAATGCGATGTAAGCGAGCATGCAGTCACACATAAAATGACTGAAATCGTAATAAAATAGACTATGTATGTTCTTATTTGCAATTTATTATACTATTTTTGTGGAGAATAAATGCATTCTGCTTTCCGTATTCGGAGTGCAAATGTAAGAAATATTGATTGTTAATAGCTATCTTCTTTATAAAAAAATAATGCCATGATAATAAAGTTCGGAACATCCTGGATCTTATCATTTTTATTAGTAGTCATTTGTGTCGGTATATCCTTTGGACAAGCCAATGTTGGAGAAATCAAATGTATCTGTATTGATGCTGGACATGGGGGGAAAGACCCTGGTGCTCTTGGCGCGAAAACTTATGAAAAACATATAGCTTTGTCTGTTGCTTTGAAGTTTGGTAAATTGATAAAGCAAACGTATCCTGATATCAAAGTGATATATACACGTGATAAAGATGTTTTTATTGGATTAAAAGAACGTTCAAGTTTTGCAAAAAAACAAAAAGCAGATTTATTTGTTTCAATTCATGCTAATGCACTGGATATAAAGAAAAATCCTAGCGGAAAGCATGTAAAAGGAATAACGACATTTGTATTGGGTGCAAATGCTTCAAATCATAATCTTCAAGTTGCCATGAAAGAAAACTCTGCAATTCACTATGAAGATGATTATTCTGTGAAATACGAAGGGTTTGATCCTTCTGACCCTATTTCGTATATCATGGGTAATATGCTTCAGGATATGCACCAGGATAAAAGTTTGAATTTAGCATCTTTAGTGCAAAAATCAATGGCTGTATCAACAAGTAGAGTAAATCGTGGAATACAACAAGGCCCTTTTTGGGTGTTGAATGATGCTGCTATGCCTGCTGTGTTACTTGAAGTAGGATTTATAAGTAATTTAGATGAAGAGCGTTATATGATGACATCTACTGGGCAAACAAAAATAGCTCAAGGTATCTTTAAAGGTTTTCAAGCGTATAAAGCTAGTGTAGAAAAAGATATTGTAAATTCTAAAAATGTAGTTGCTCCACAGAAAAATGTCACAAGCAGCAAAGTGGGAATGAATGCCCCTATGTATGCCATACAAATTTCTTCTGCAATAGAGCAGGTGAAAGGATATTCTAAATTATATACAAAACAAAAAGTAAGCGAGATATATACAAATGGGCGTTATAGATACTATGTGGCTGCTTCGTCGGACTTGGGGAAAGTGCAAAAAGATGTGAAAGTCGTGAGAGCTACGATAAAAGATTGTTTTATTATTGCCATATATAAGGGTAATCTCATTTCAGTGGCAGAGGCAGAGAAACTGAAACGAAAATAGAAGTTGATATGATAAAAAATAAAAGAGAGATAAAAGTAGCTTTAACAGCAATTGTAGCCATTGCTATTTTAATAGGAGGTGTAAACTTTTTAAAGGGGAGAGCTTTATTTGAGAGCAATAATGTATTTTATGGCGTGTATGATAAGGTCGATGGTTTGAAAGTTTCAAGTCGTGTAGTATATCGAGGATATGGCGTTGGACAGGTTCGTGATGTTCAGTTTGTAGGAGAGCATTTTGATAAGGTCTTAGTTGAATTTACAGTAGGTAAAGATTTAGAAATTCCTGCCAATACTATTGCATCGATTCAAAATGCAGATTTAATGGGAACAAAAGCAATAGACCTAATACCTGGAGATGCTCTTCATTATGCTCAAAGTGGAGATACTCTAAAGGCTCAATTTGAGCGGGGAATGATGGAGCAATTGAATGAACAACTAGAGCCTTTGAAGGTGAGGACTGAAAATATAATGATCTCTTTAGATACTGTATTAATGGCCTTGCAGGATATTTTTAGCGAAAATAGTGATGGAAATATTCGTGGATCTCTAAAAAGTATGGGGCGTACTATAAATAATGCAGAGCAAGCGTCAGTTACTTTGAATACCATGTTGAGTGAAGAGACTGTGCGTATTTCAAGCATATTGAAGCATATAAACAGTATTACTGGAAATTTGGAAAGTAGTAATTCTGATATTACACGTAGTTTGGATAATATGACTTCAATTAGCGACTCTTTAAGAGCGATTAATTTGAATAATTCAATTCGTACTTTAAATAGTGTATTGATACAAACGGACTCCATTATGACTAAAGTAAATAGGGGGAAAGGTACTCTAGGAGGGCTTGTAAATGATGAAGAATTATACTATAACTTGGCAATGATTAGTGAAAATATGAATAAGTTATTAGTGGAATTTAGGCAAAATCCAAAGCGTTTTGTAAATCTATCTGTATTTGATTTTGGAGGGAATAAAGTCAAAGATACAGATCGGTATGGAGTGGTCATTGCTGAGTCGGATAAACGCTTGCTATCCAATGATAGTCTGTATTTAAAATACCCCGATTTGAAAGAGATTCGTAAGAATGGTCAATTTCTTTATTTGCTTCGTACTTATGAAAATTTACGACAAGCAGAGGGGGAACTTAAAGATCTGAAAGAATCTTTTGAGAATGCATATATTGTTAAAATAACGCGGTAGGTTATTTTGAGTCATTCTAATTAAGATTATTTTCGAGGATTAGTGTAGTTAACATAATGTTTAATACAAATGTTACTTGATTGTTATGAGACTCCGTTTATTTTCTTATCTGTCATCTAGTTATATGAGTTGTAAAGTTTCTGTTTTTATGATAAAGTAATGGAGATTTTGAAATACGTTTTACTTTGTTGATCGGGATGATTGAATGTAATATTCTGAAAATCAGCGAGTAAATCGTAATCGTCTGATAAATAGTCAACAACATTTTTTGAGAATAAGCAAGTGAAAGTGCATTTTTTTATAAGCTATTTTTTGTAGAATTTAGCATCCAGAATAAGAGTGGGTAGTATGAAAATGAACTACCTGATTAACAGTAGAGTATGAAGAAAGATAGTAGTAAAGTTTGGTCAAAGTGCTTGTTTTTGATACAAGAACAGGTAACGCCAGAAAGATTTAAAACTCTTTTTGAGCCGATACGTGCTTTGAAGTTTGAGGGAGATATATTAACGATACAGGTTTCTAGTGCTTATGTATATGAAACATTAGAGGGGGAATATTTTAATATATTGCGTGTTGCTTTACAAGCGGTGATTGGTCCGAAAGCAAAATTAGATTACTCTGTCGTTGTAGAGCGTAATAAGTCTGTCGAATCATTAACAACAACGATCGCTTCAACTTCTATTCGT
This sequence comes from uncultured Odoribacter sp., assembly GCA_947039985.1. Lineage (GTDB taxonomy): Bacteria > Bacteroidota > Bacteroidia > Bacteroidales > Marinifilaceae > Odoribacter. The sequence goes on along the minus strand of CAMRAP010000001.1, from coordinate 2,218 downwards.
CAACCAGGAGTTAATACTATTGATTTAAGTCGTGTAAATGAACCGAAGTTAAAGAATCCTTTTAAATTGGAGTCTAATCGTATTCATATAGATTCACAATTAAATCCATCATATACAATAGATAGTTATATTGAAGGTGGATGTAATCGTTTGGCTCGTTCTGCTGGAATGGCAATTGCAAATGAACCTGGCGGAACTGCTTTTAATCCTTTGTTGATTCATGGTGGTTCAGGATTAGGAAAAACTCATTTGGCACAAGCAATTGGTTTGGAGGTAAAACATAATTTTCCAGAGAAAGTTGTTTTGTATGTATCCACAAATGTTTTTAAAACTCAGTATACAGAAGCTGTACGACGCAATGAGGTGAATAATTTCCTTCATTTTTATCAGTTGATAGATGTTCTGATTTTAGATGATATTCATGAGTTAGCCGGAAAACCTGGAACTCAAAATACTTTTTTTCATATATTTAATCATTTGCACCAATCTGGAAAGCAATTAATTTTAACATGTGATAAAGCTCCATCTGAACTTGTTGGCATGGAAGAGCGTTTATTGTCTCGTTTCCGCTGGGGGTTATCAGCCGAAATTAAGAGCCCTGATTTTGATACTCGTAAAAAAATTGTAGTTAGCAAAGTTCGTAAGGACGGTATTGATTTTTCGGAGGATGTTATTGATTATATTTGTAAATACGTTAATAATAATGTTCGAGAGCTTGAAGGAGTTATGATTTCTTTATTGGCTCAGTCTACTTTTATTAAGCGTGATTTGACAGTAGATGTTGTCAAAGATATTTTAGGAACGATAGTAAAAACAGCAACAGAAGAACTAACTGTTGATAAAATACAACAAGTGGTATGTGACCATTTTAAGATTTCGGGTGATTTGTTACAAACAAAGACTCGCAAACGTGAAGTGGTTCAAGCGCGTCAGTTAGCTATGTATTTTAGTAAGAATTACACGAAATTTTCACTTGCGTACATTGGTAGTCAAATAGGAAAGAAAGATCATGCAACTGTTTTGTATGCTTGTAAAGCTGTTACTAATTTAATAGCAACAGATAAGAGTTTTAGAATGGATGTTGAAGATATTCAGCGGAAACTAGGTAGTGTGAATTGATCATTATCAAAGTATACATGAGGGTTTAAAATTTTAGTGAGGAGCTGGATTTTAAACCCTTTGATTTTTTTATATGGAAGATATTTACAAAACAATAGAGACTATTGCAGAGGGTATTTATAAAGAAAAAGGGAGCCGTTTTATTTCTTTTGCTTATCCTGTAATGAATGAGGATGAGATAAAGTCAATAGTAGCTGCTATTAAAGAAAAATATTATGATGCACGACACCACTGTTATGCTTGGCGTTTGGGAGCTGATAAGTTACGATTTCGAGCAAATGATGATGGTGAGCCATCTTCGACTGCTGGAAAGCCAATATTAGGTCAGATTGTTTCTCATGATTTAACTAATATTTTAATTGTAGTGATTCGTTATTTTGGAGGAATAAAATTGGGCGTTTCTGGTTTGATCCATGCTTATCGAGAGTCTACAATAGATGCATTATCCAATGCTGTAATTGTAGAAAAAACAGTAAACGAGCAATTACGTATCCATTTTAGCTATTTAGTGATGAATGATGTGATGAAAATTATTAAAGAAATAAATCCAGTAGTAATTGAGCGAAATTTTGAATTGGAATGTGATATGTTGCTTGAAATCAGACAGAAAGATGTGCCATCTTTGCATTTTCGTTTGGAACAGATAGAATCTGTTTGTATTGTTGAATAATAATTTTTTAAAAAAAACATGCAGAAGTCTTGCAGCTTTAAAAAAAACGATTACCTTTGTACTCGCAATTGAGACATATTGATTCGTTAGCTCAGTCGGTAGAGCACAACACTTTTAATGTTGGGGTCCTGGGTTCGAACCCCAGACGGATCACTTTCTAGAAACAGAGGTTTCACCAGAAAAAACTTAAAACCATCTAAATCAGTCGATTAGATGGTTTTTTCTTTGTCAAAAAATTAATCCTAACGCCACTAAAAGTCATCTTAAAGCCACTAACAGCCATCAAATCATTACTAAATCGTTACTATTTTTTCAGAGTGAAAATAGTAACGATTTAGGTTATAAAGCACTGATTTGGCGCCTATTGGCGTCACGTTGTCTACCCTATTTATAAAGTTTAAAAGTAAGTTTGTCGTTTAAAACGTAATG